>CAZIRH010000015.1:0-26095 GCA_964541065.1 uncultured Solibacteraceae bacterium | reverse complement strand
GCATCCGCGCCAAGATCGTGGCCGAGCTGGCCAACGGCCCCTCCACGCCCGAGGCGGACGTGATCCTGCACCGCAACGGCGTGCTGGTGCTGCCCGATATCTTGTGCAACGCCGGCGGCGTCACGGTTTCCTACTTCGAGATGGTGCAGAACGCCTACATGTACTACTGGGACGAGAGCCAGATCCAGCAGCACTTGGACAAGAAGATGACCGATGCCTACCTGGCGGTGTTGGATGCCTCGCGCAAGTACAACGTCACCATGCGCCAGGCCGCCTACGTGGTGGCCGTCGAACGCGTGGTCGAGGCCATGAAGACCCGCGGCTGGGTGTGAGCGGGGCCGCGGCGTCCTACTTCCGCACCATAAACACCGCCACCTCGGCCAGCAGGTTGGCCAGCAAGGTCGCGGTGCGGTGACCGGCCAGGAAGATCTTCCGCTCGACCGTCCAGCCCTGCCCGCCGAGCAGGCTCTCGAAGTCCCGGATGGTGAGGAAGTGAATGTTGGGCGAGTCGTACCACTGGTAGGGAAAGCAGCGGGTGCGCGGGGCCCGGCCGGTCGCCAGTAGCGCCAGGCGCACCGACCAGTGGCCGTAGTTGGGGAAGGTCACGACGGCGTGTCGGCCCACGCGCAGCATCTCGCGCAGCACGCCCTGCGGCCGGCGCGTCTCCTGCAAGGTCTGGCCCAGGATCACGTAGTCGAAGGAATCGTCCGGGTAGTCCGCCAGGCCCGCGTCGATGTCGCCCTGATACGCGGATACTCCGCGCGCAATGGCCCGCTGCACGCGCGGGCCGTCGATCTCAATCCCGCGCCCGCGGACCCCCTTGTTATGGGCCAGCCACTCCAGCAACTCACCGTCGCCGCAGCCCAGGTCCAGCACCGTCGCCCCGGGCTCGATCAGCTCGCTGATTATGGCGTAGTCGCTCCGGCCCAGGATTTCCCGGACAAAGCCGCGCCGGCGCGTATCACTCGGAGTCGTCATTTATGCGATTGCCCTGTAAGTGCTCTCCAGAAAGCCGCGTACCACTTCGGTCTGCTCGCCCACATCCACCAGGAAGGCATCGTGGCCGTAGTTGGAGGGCAGCTCGCAGTAGGCCACGTCGCGGTTAAGACCGCGCAGGGCTTTCACTGTCTCCAGCGACTGGTAGCTCGGGTAGAGCCAGTCCGAGGTGAAGCTGATCACCAGGAACCGCGCTTGGGTTTCTCGGAACGCCTCAGCCAGCGAGGCGTACCCTTCGGCCAGGTCGAAGTAGTCTAACGCCTTGGTGATGTAGAGGTACGAGTTGGCGTCGAAGCGCAGCACGAACTGCGAACCGCGATAGCGCAGGTAGCTTTCCACCTCGAAGTCCACCGAGAAGTCGAACCCGAACTTGTCCTTGTCGCGCAGCCGCCGGCCGAACTTCTCGCGCATGGACTCGTCGCTCATGTAGGTGATGTGCCCGACCATGCGCGCCACGCTCAGCCCGCGCGCCGGCGGGTTCCGGTCGTAGTAGTTGCCCTGGTTCCAGTCCGGGTCGGCCATGATGGCCTGGCGGCCCACCTCGTCGAAGGCGATCTGCTGCGCGCTGTGGCGGGCGGTGGTGGCGATGGGGATGGCCGAGACCACCGCCTCGGGATAGGCCACCGCCCACTGGAGCGCCTGCATGCCGCCCATCGAGCCGCCGCTCAGCGACAGTAGCCGCGGGATGCCCAGGGAATCGACCAGCATCTTCTGGAGCCGCACCATGTCGGCGATGGTGATCCCCGGGAACGTCATGGCGTAAGGCGCGCCGGTGGCCGGGTTGACCGAGGAGGGGCCGGTGGTGCCGCGGCAGCCACCCAGCACGTTCGAGCAGATCACAAAGTACTTGTCGGTGTCGAAGGCCTTGCCCGGACCGATCATGTTGTCCCACCAGCCCGGCTTGCCGCTCTCGCGGGAGATGCCCGCGGCGTGGGCGTCGCCCGAGAGCGCGTGCAGGATCAGGATGGCGTTCGAGCGCGCCGGGTTCAACTTCCCGTACGTCTCGTAGGCGACATCCACCGGGGCCAGCGTAGCGCCGCAGTCCAGGGCCAGCGAATCGAAGCGCACAAACTGGGTTTCGACAAGCATCGATGGTCGAGGTTTCTTCATGATAGCAGAGCGCGCCGGCCTTCCCGCCCGCGCCGCGTGCACTACAATGGTGGGCATGGGGACCGTGACGCTCGTGCCGGTCAGCGAGTACCTGGCCACCGACTACAGCCCCGACTGCGACTACCTGGACGGGGAACTGGAGGAGAGGAACGTGGGGGAGAGAGATCACGGCAACGTACACAAGCGGCTGCTGTTCTACTTGGGCAGCCGCGAGAGGCAACTGGGCATCTGCGTGTTCCTGGAGCAGCGCATCCAGCTCAGCTCCACGCGCTTCCGCGTTCCCGACATCTGCGTGGTCGTGGGGCCGGAGCCCCAGGAGCAGATCTTCACCCGGCCGCCGTTCCTGTGCATTGAGATTCTCTCTCCGGAAGACCGCATGAGCCGGATGCAGGAGAAGATCGACGACTACCTCGCTTTCGGCGTGGGCTACGTGTGGCTGGTGAATCCCCAGTCCCGGCGGGCGTACGTATACACCGGCGAGGGCATGACGGAGGTCAAGGACGGAGTGCTGCGCACGCACGACCCCGAGATCGCCGTGCCTTTGGCGGAGCTTTTCCCCGGCTGAACCACCCCTGGGGCGATTGGCTTAGACTGAAAGGGTGAGGCGCATCGCGGGAGTCCTGGCCCTGGCCCTGCTGCCAGGGGCGTTCGCCGGCACCGTCTCGGAACTCGCCCGCCGCATCGCCCAGGCGGGCCTGGATCCGGAGGAGTGCTACCGGGTCCGCGAGTTGAACTTCACCAAAGAGGACCTGCGCTTCTACCTGACCGACGGCTTCCTGATCTTCGCCAAGCCGGTCGAGGGGGTCCGCGGCGCGGCCGTGTTCGCGGTGGACGCGGAGGGCGGCGACGCCGAGCTGTTGCTGTTCCCGCCGAACCGCTCCGAGCGGCTGTCGCTGGCCAACTACGCCGGCTCACCCAACCTGAGCGAGCACTTCAGCACCGCGGTGTTCGTATTCACCGATGACACCTACGCCCGGCTCGCCGAGCAGATCCGCGGGCGGGAGACCATCCGGAAGAGCCCTGAGACCGGAGTGCTGATGGCGCAGAAGTGGGATCTGATGGTGCGAAATTTCGCCCTCAGTTTTCAGGTCCGGCTGGTGGGCGACTTCCTGGCCGGCAACCCTCCGCAGCAGGGGTTCTTCTATGGCGCCCTGGCGGGGCTGAAGCTGGGCAACTTCGACGTCCTGTACGACCCGCGCGCCGACGAGCAGATCACCATCGGCCAGGTGGCCGCCAAGGACGGCCGCACGTACTTCGACGTTTGGACCAGGTTCCCGGCGCGGTCATTCCGCAGCGGGTCGCGGGAAACGCCCACGGCGGAACCCGGCCTGAGCAACTTCCGTACGGACACCATCATCGAGCCCGATCTGCGCCTCCGCGGAAAGACGGCCGTCCGGTTGGTCCCCGGCCCGGAGGACAGGCGCGCGGTGACCCTTTACATCTCCCGGCAGATGAAGGTGACCGAGGCCTCCATCGACGGGGAGCCGGCCGAGGTTTTCCAACCCGAGTCGCTGCGCGCCAACCTGATCCGCGGCGGCAGTAACGACGCCTTCCTGGTCGTACCGGCGAAAGAGCTGGTTCCGGGTCGAGCCTGCGAGATGGAGTTCCGCCACGAAGGCGCGGTAATCACGAATGCCGGTAACGGGGTGTACTACGTGGGCGCGCGCGGCTCCTGGTACCCCAGCCGCGGCCTGCAATTCTCGCGCTACGACCTGATCTTCCGCTACCCGAAGAACCTCGGTCTGGTGGCCACCGGCCAAGTGGTGGAAGACGTCACCGAGGGCGACTGGCGCGTGACCCGGCGCCGGGCCGACGGCCGCATCCGCATGGCAGGCTTCAATCTGGGGGACTACGAGCGGCGCGCCGTCACGCGCGGCGGCTACACCGTCGAGGTCTACGCCAACCGCCGTGTGGAGCGAGCGCTGGAGCCAAAGGGGCCGCGCGTCATGCTGCTGCCGTCCCCCCGGCCCATCACGGGGCTGGGCCAGCGGCGGCCCGTGGATGTGGTGGCTGTGCCTATCGAATCTCCGCGGCCCGATCCCACGGCCCGTCTCGAGCGCCTGGCCACCGAAATCGCGGCCGGGCTGGAGTTCATGACGGCGCACTTCGGGCCGCCTCCGCTCAGGACGCTGACCGTTTCTCCCATCCCGGGCGCCTTCGGACAGGGCTTCCCGGGGCTGATCTACTTGTCCACCCTGTCGTACCTGGAGCCCAGCGAGCGCCCGGCCGCGGCCCGCGACGAGTTCCACCAGACCTTCTTCTCGGAGATCTTGAGCGCGCACGAAACGGCGCACCAGTGGTGGGGCAACGTCGTCACCACGGCGGCCTACCAGGACGAGTGGCTGATGGAGGCCCTGGCGAACTACTCGGCCCTGCTGTTGCTGGAGAAGCGCAAGGGAGTCCGGGCACTGGAGGGAGTGCTGGCCGAGTACAAGCACCACCTGCTGGCGAAGACCGAGGAGGGACGCACGACCGAATCGGCCGGTCCCATCACCTGGGGCGGCCGTCTGGAAAGCTCGCAGGTGCCGGGCGGCTGGCGGACCATCGTGTACGAGAAGGGCTCCTGGATCATGCATATGCTGCGCCGGCGCACGGGCGACGAGCGCTTCCTGGCCATGCTCGGCGAGCTGCGCCGCCGCTTCCAGTACCGCGCGATCAGCACCGAACAGTTCCGCCAGCTCGCCGCCCAGTACCTTCCCCCAAAATTGCCCGACCCGCAACTGGAGGCCTTCTTCGAGCAGTGGGTCTACGCGACCGGCATTCCCTCCCTGAGGCTCAGCTACTCGGTGCGCGGCAAGCCGCCCGCGGTGCGCGTCAGCGGGACGCTCACCCAGCGGGACGCCGCTCAGGATTTCAGCGCCTGGGTCCCCATCGAGGTGCAGTTCGCCAAGGCCCGGCCCGTGGTCCACTGGGTGCGAAGCTCGGACGGCGCGGTCCCCTTCAACCTCACCCTGCGGCAGCTTCCCGGCAAGGTGGTGCTGGATCCGGGCAACAGCGTGCTAAGAAGGTAACGGGCGCGCGATCATCGCGCGGGGATCTCGAGCACAGGATCGGGGGCGTAGCCGGCGGGCGTCTTGAAGCTGCGGATCAGCTTGGCCTCGGGAATCGAGACCACGTAGACTGTGTCCAGCTCTTCGGCCGAGGCAAAGGCCCGCTGGCCGTCCGGCGAGATGCCCAGCGAGACCAGCCTGCCGGTGAGCTTCACGCGGGAGAGGACCTTGCGCGCGGCCGGGTCGGCGATCTCAACGGACTCGCCGTAGGTCAGCGCACACACGAGCCGCTTGCCGTCCGGGGTGAGCCCCATGCGCGCCGGGCCCCGGCCGGTTGCGATCTCCCCCACGACGGCCTGTTTGGCGGTGTCGATGACGTTAATCTTGTGCCCTTCGCGGCAGCACACGTACAGTTCGCGCCCGTCACGCGAGAGCACGCTGCCTTCCGGCCGCTCTCCCACGGGAAGGCTCGTCACCTCGCCAGTCGCCAGTGTGATCGAGGCCACGTCGTTCGAGGTGCTGTTCGAGACAAAGGCGCGCTGGGCCCCCGGGCCGAACTTCACCATGTGGGAAGTCTTGCCCTTGGTGTCGTAGACCTTGACCACCGCGCGGCGCGCCGGATCCACCGTCAGCAGGGCGTCCGGGTACTCGGTGCTCACCGCCAGCAGGCCGCTCTTCCGGTCCAGGTCGATGCCGTGGGGCCGGCGGTACTTGCCCAGGGAGATCTCGCCGACCTTCTTGCGCGCCACGACGTCCACGATGGACACCGTATTGTTGCCTGCACCGGCCTGCTCGATGCGCATAGTGCCGTTGTCGGTGATGTACAGCAGGCGGCCGTCCGGCGAGAGGATCATCTCGTGGGGATGCAGGCCCACCGGCACCACGGTCAACAGTTTGCCTTCCGGAGTGTAGAAGCCCAGCGAGCTGTGGGCCTTGTGCAGGACCAGCAGCACGGCCTGCTGGCCCGGAAGGCTGAGGCTCACGAGTAGCAGTATGGCGGCGAGTCTCGACATATGGTGATCTCCTCGACAGCAGCTATCATGGCATAAACCCCGGCTGGCCGGACACCCCGGCCCGCGCCTGCGGTATCATGCAGTTCTCATGGAAGAGACGCCGCAAGCGCCCAAAGTGTCCGTGCTGATCGTCTCCTACAACAGCGCCGCGCCCCTGCGGCGCTGCCTGGCGGCTCTGGAGCGCTGCCCGGACCGCCAGAGCTTCGAGATCCTGGTGGTGGACGCCGGCTCGCAGGACGAAAGCCCCACTCTGGATGCGGAGTTCCCCGGGGCCACGTTCCTGCGCCTGCCGCGGAATTTCGGGCTGACCAAGGCCCTCAACATCGGCATGCGCACGGCCAAGGGCGAGTACCTCTTCTTCCTGGAGCCAAACACGGAGGTGCTGGAAGACACCGTCTCCGGCCTGGCCTCCGCCCTCGAGGCCGAGCAGGCCGCTGTGGCGGTCTGTCCCTTGCTGGTGAGCCCCGAGGGGCAGCCGGTGCCGGAGATACACCGCCTGCCCGATTCCAACGGCATCGCCGCGGCCTGGCGCGCCGGAAGCTTTGGCGAACCCGCCGCGGTGGATGTGAGCGCCGAGCGGGTTTCCATCCAGATGCCGAGCCTGGCGGCCCTCATGGCGCGGAGCTACTTCCTGCGCGGTCTGCGTTACATCGACGAGCACTACGGCAATTCCTGGATCGAGGCGGAGATCTCCTTCCAGATCCTGCGCGCCTCGCGGAAGCTCCTTCTGATCCCCGCCGTCCGGGCCGTGCGCCATCCCGGCCCGGGGCGGGTCTTTCCGGAGGGACCGCGCGTGGCGGGCCTGCTGGCGGCCGACTGGGTGCTGTGCTCCGCCGCTTTCGCGGGCAAGCGCTATGGCTTCGTCGCCGCCTCGAAAGTGCGCTGGGTGGCGGCGTTGGGCGCCCTGGGCCAGGCCCTGTGGGCGCTGCTCCGCTTCCATGATGTGGGCTACCATTTCTGCCGCCTGCGGAACCTGTTCCAGGGTCAGAGACTGGACGGCACGCAGCGGCTGCTGTAGCCCGCCGCTGAAAAACGGTGGCTGGCTCCGCTGTCCCAAGCCCGCAGGGCGCGTGGACAGCGGTGCCTGTCACCCTGTTTTTCGGCAGCCTGCCAACCCGCGGGGGTAAGCCGAAGGCCCTAGCGCGGTGCGCTTTTCCCCTTACGCCTGCCGCCCGCGCCCCGCCCCGCCGATCTGATACTGAAGTGGAAGGCGCACTGGCGACCTATTTGTGGATTGTGTTGCCCTTCGTCGTCGCTATCGGCTCAGGGTTGCTGGCGGCCATCATCATGCAAGCCCGCATGCAGGTAGCCATGGCCAGGCAGCGCGACGGGCTGGCGGAGGCCCGCACCTTGCTGGCCACCACGCACCGCACCATGGAAGAGCGGGTGAAAGCCACCGAGGAGGCCGCCCGGCGGAAGGCGCTGGACGAGTTCATGTCGGATATCCACATCGAGGAGCGCCACTACATCCGCGAAAGCAAGTCGCTGTTCCTCAACCAGCGCTCGCTGGTCCTGCAAGAGCGCGTCTACTTCCGCAACATCCCGCTGACCGAGTGGGTCGAGCGGGAATTCCCCGTCGCGCTGGGCAGCCACGGCCGCAGCCTGCCGCAGGTGGAGACCGGGGAAGCGCGCAAGCTGCTCAAGTGAGTCATTTGCCCATCATGAGCATGCGGGTGGCCACTACGAACAGGAAAGCCGCATAGAGGCGGCGGACCACTGTGGGCGGCAACGAGATCACGATCCGGGCGCCGAAATAGGTCCCCACGAACAACCCCAGCGCGATGAGCGCGGCATAGCGCATATTGATGTGCCCGTTGCGGTAGTACTCGGCGGCGCCCAGCAGCCCGACGGGCGGGATCAGCGCCGCCAGGCTGGTCCCGATGGCCTCCAGTTCGCGCACCTTCACGATCAGCAGCAGCGCCGGCACGATGATCAGCCCGCCGCCGATGCCGAACATTCCGGCTAACACGCCGGCCAGGAGTCCGATCGCAAGCAGTGTCAAGTGAACCATGTTCCTCCGAGTCTAGCAGAGGCACTGGAGGGCGGCGGCCTGCTACAATGAAGGAAACCCAATCCCTATGCTGGCCACCGCCACCATCGTCGATGAAATCCTGGAGTTGAAGCAGGAGCGCCAGGCCATCCTGCTGGCGCACCACTACCAGGAATCCGAGATCCAGGAGCTGGCCGACTCGATCGGCGACAGCCTGGAGCTGGCCCGCAAGGCGCGCGAGATCGGGGGCCGCGTCATCGCCTTCTGCGGCGTCTGGTTCATGGCCGAGACGGCCAAGCTGTTGAACCCTGGGCGCACGGTGGTGGCGCCGGACCGGGAAGCCGGGTGCAGCCTGGTGGATGCCAGCCCGGTCGAGCAGGTCCGGGCCTACCGCCGGCGTCATCCGGATCACGTCATCGTCAGTTACGTGAACACCTCGGTCGAGGTGAAGGCCGAAAGCGACATCCTGTGCACCTCGCGCAACGCCGCGCAGGTGGTGAATTCCATCCCCAGCGAGAAACCCATCCTGTTCCTGCCGGACCGCAACCTGGGCAACTACGTCCAGCGTCAGACGGGGCGCCGGAACATGAAGATCTGGCAGGGCACCTGCATCGTGCACGCCACCTTCACTCGCCGGCGGCTGGCGGCGGCGCTGGAGGAGCATCCCCAGGCGCTGGTGGCGGCCCACCCGGAGTGCCCGGAAGACGTGCTCGCGGAAGCCGATTTCGTCGGCTCGACCTCGGCCATCGTCGAGTGGTGCGCGGCCACGGACGCGCGCGAGTTCATCGTGCTGACCGAGAGCGGCATCGCCTACTCGCTGGCCCGGCGCGCGCCGGGCAAGCGCTTCGTGTTCGTCCCCAACGAGCAGTGCAACTGTAGCGAGTGCCCCTACATGAAGCGCAACACGCTGGAGAAGCTGCGCGACTGCCTGCGCGATCTCGAGCCGCGGGTCGAGATCCCCGCGGAGATCGCCCGCCGGGCACTCGTGCCGCTGGAGCGCATGCTGGTCCTGCGGTAGCGGGCGCAGCTACTGCCTTTCCTGGCCACCGGTACTGCCTCGGGGGTATCGTCTACGCGCGGGTCACGATTCTACCCTGGAAGTATGAAGAAGATCGTCGTCAGCGACCTGGACGGCACGCTCCTGGACAACCTGACCTACTCCTACGAGGCCGCGTTGCCCGCGCTGGAGGTCCTGAAGCGGAAGCGCGTTCCGCTGGTGCTGTCCACCAGCAAGACGCGCGCCGAAGTCGAGCTGTGGCGGTCCCGGCTGGACAACCACGATCCCTTCATTGTCGAGAACGGCGGGGCCGTCTACGTGCCGCGGGGATACTTCCCGTTCGCGGTGCCGGACGCCGTCGAGCGAGGCGAGTACGAGGTGATGGAACTGGGCGTCCCCTACCGCGGACTGGTGGCGGCGCTGGAAGCGGCCTCCCGGGAAGCGGGTTGCCGGGTGCTCGGATTCGGTGCGCTGAGCGTGGCGGAACTCAGCCTGCGCACGCACCTGCCCGTGCACCAGGCCGTGCTGGCCCAGCAGCGGGAATACGACGAACCCTTCGAGATCGTGGGTCCGGGCACCTACCGGCTGCTGGAGGCGATCGAAAGGCGCGGCCTGCGCTGGACGCGCGGCGACCGCTTCTATCACATCACCGGGCCCAACGACAAAGCGGACGCGCTGAAGCGCCTCCTAGCCCTCTACCGGAGGGTCTACGGCGATGTGGTTGTGGTGGCGCTCGGCGACGGTTGGAACGACGTAACGCTGCTCAACGCGGCGGACCTTCCGGTGCTGGTCCGCTCCAACTACGCCGCGGTGCTGAAACGCGCCGTCCCGCGCGGGGTTCTGACGCGCTTCCCTGGGCCGCACGGCTGGAACGAGGCGGTGCTGGCCGCGCTCGCGGCCTGAGGGCCATCGCAGCGGCGCGGCCGCCCTGCGATAATCGGGCTATGAGCGCCCCGGGAGCGCCGCCGATACCTGCGTTCGCGCTGGCCGCGGGCGGGGACCAGCTCAGCCTCCCCCTGGCCATGCTGGTGGTGTTTGGCTCCGCCAAGCTGCTGGCGGAGCTGTGCGAGCGCCTCAAGCAGCCCGGCATCGTGGGCGAGATCCTGGCCGGGATGCTGATCGGGCCGGGCGTGCTGGCGTGGGTCAGGCCGGAGGGTCTGCTCCATTCGCTGGCTGAGCTGGGGGTCATGTTCCTGCTGTTCCGCGTGGGCCTGGAAGTGAAGGCCTCGGAGTTGATGCGGGTCGGCGGTACGGCCGCGCTGGTGGCGGTGCTGGGCGTGATCGTCCCCTTCTTCCTGGGATGGGGCATCCTGCTGGCTTGGGGCGAGCCCCAGGTCGAGGCCATTTTCACCGGGGCCGCCATGGTGGCCACCAGCGTGGGCATCACCGCGCAGGTGCTGGCCAGCAAGGGACTGCTGAGCACGCGTTCCGCCAAGATCATTCTGGCCGCGGCGGTGATCGACGACGTGCTAGGCCTGCTGGTGCTGGCCCTGGTGAGCAGCGTGGCCCGGGGGCGGGTGAACTTGGCGGAGCTGGCCACCACCGCGGTGCTGGCCATCGGGTTCACCCTGGTAGTCGCCAAATGGGGCACGCACGCCGTCAAGTGGGCGGCGCCCCACGTCGAGGAGAAGCTGCGCGTGCGCGAGGCGAAGTTCGCGCTGGCCATGTGCCTGCTGTTCGCGCTGGCGTGGCTGGCGGCGTACCTGGGAGTGGCCGCCATCGTGGGCGCCTTTCTCGCGGGTATCGCCCTCTCGGAGAGCACCGGGCGCCGGTTGCTCGACCTCTCGCACGGAGTGACCGAGCTGCTGGTGCCGTTCTTCCTGGCGGGCATCGGAATGCACCTGGATCTGGGAGCCTTGACGCGGCCCTCTACGGTCGCGCTGGCGGCGGTGATCCTGGTGGCGGCGCTGGCATCGAAGTTCGTGGGCTGCGGTCTGGGTGCGCTGAGCCTGGGCAAGGCGGAGGCCGTGCGGATCGGCGTGGGCATGGCGCCGCGGGGCGAGGTGGGCATGGTGGTGGCGCAGATTGGCCTCGCCATGGGGGTGATTGCGCCGCACGTCTACGGCGTGGTGGTGTTCATGGCAGTCGCCACGACGTTGATCGCGCCGCCCCTGCTGGCGCTGACCTACCGGGGCGTGGAAGTCCCTCCCGGCGAGGCCCAAGAGGTCTTCCGGCTGGGCTGAGCTACCCCGTTTTTGACCGGCGTGTACTCCCTTCCTGGGATTCTCACGGTGCCGGGTAGTCGCTTATTCTGCCATTGTGCGGAGGTGAACGCCCATGGCGGACTTCTATCAGACTGGGCAGGTGGCCACGCTGCACCGCCTGAATCCGGACGGGCTGGAGCGGCTGGAAGGCGAGTTGCTCCGGTTCTGCCAGCACACTCCGGTGGGCTTGGTGCTGCCGGCGCTCTATTCGGAATTCAAGACGCCGGCCATGCGGCGGATCGCGGAGGAGCTGGAGCAGGTGCGCTACCTGCGGCGCATCGTGGTAGTCCTGGGCCAGGCCAGCCCGTGGGAGTACGAGCACGCCCGCAGCTTCTTCCGGAACTTCGCCGCGCCAGTGACGTTCCTGTGGCTGGACGGGGAGCGCATCCGAAGCCTGTTCCGGCTGCTGGAGGAACGGGGGCTTCCCGCGGGTGCCGACGGCAAGGGTAAGGCCTGCTGGCTGGCCTACGGCTATCTGCTGGCCCGCGGGGACTGCGACGCCATCGCCCTGCACGACTGCGACATCCTGAACTACGACCGGCGGCTGCTGGCGCGGCTGGTCTACCCGGTGGCGGCCCCCAGCCTGGGTTTCGAATTCTGCAAGGGGTACTACGCCCGCGTCACGGACCGCATGCACGGGCGAGTGACCCGCCTCTTCATGACGCCCCTGATCCGGGCCATGCAGGGCATGGCGCCGGAGGCCGAGTTCCTGCGCTTCCTCGACAGCTTCCGCTACGCCCTGGCCGGCGAGTTCGCCATGCGGGCCGACCTCGCCCGAGTGAACCGGATTCCCAGCGACTGGGGCCTCGAGGTGGGCGTGCTGGCCGAAGTCTACCGCAACTGCTCGGTGTCGCGGGTCTGCCAGGTGGACCTGTCCGACAACTACGAACACAAGCATCAGGACCTTTCCGCCGGCGACGCCTCCAAAGGTCTGCGCCGCATGGCTTCCGATGTCGCCAAATCGTTGTTTCGGACGCTGGCCGGCGAAGGCGCGGTGTTCACCCGGGATCATTTCCGCAGCCTGGAGGTCCGCTATGTGCGCATGGCCGAGGACACCATCCACCGTTACTACGCGGACGCCCTGTTGAACGGCCTCGCCTTCGACCGGCACGCCGAGGAATTGGCCGTCGCCACCTTCGCCGCCAGCCTGCGTCAGGCGGCGGCGGAGTTCTGCGAGGACCCCACCGGCAGTTCCCTGATCCCCAACTGGAACCGCGTGCTCGCGGCGATGCCGGAGTTCTTCGACCTGCTGGTCGATGCCGTCGAGAAGGACCAGCGGACGGAGCTGGCCCTGGCGGCCTGAGCGGGCCATATGGCAGCCCTGACCGCGCCGGAGACGGTCCTCCAAGCGACCCATGCGGTCCGCCAGGCGGACATCGTCGTCGGCATCCCCAGCTACAACAACGCGCGCACCGTCTCCCACGTGGTGCGGGCGGCCCAGGCCGGCCTGGCGAAGTACTTCCCGCAGTACAAGTCTCTGCTCATCAACTCCGATGGCGGCTCGATCGACGGCACCCGCGAGGCCGTGCTGTCCAGCCGCGTCGAGGACGCGCACCTGCTGCTGCTGGCCTCGCCCCTGCTGCCGGTCCACCGCCTCTCCTTCCCGTATCACGGGATTCCCGGCAAGGGCAGCGCCTTCCGGCTGATCTTCCAGCTCGCGCGGGCGCTCGGGGCCCAGACCTGCGCCGTGGTGGACGCCGACCTGCGCTCCATCACCCCGGAGTGGATCGACCTGCTGGTCCGGCCGGTGCTCCACGCCGGTTACGACTTCGTGGCCCCCTACTATCACCGCCACAAGTACGACGGCACCATCACCAACAGCATCGTTTACCCCTTGACCAGGGCCCTGTACGGTCTCCGCGTGCGCCAGCCCATCGGCGGCGATTTCGGCCTATCGGCGCGCCTTATCGCCCGCTTTCTCGAGCGGGAGGACTGGGAGGCCGATGTGGCCCGCTACGGCATCGACGTCTGGATGACCACCATCGCCGTGGCCGAGGGCTTCCGCGTGTGCCAGAGTTTCCTGGGGGCCAAGCTGCACGACGCCAAGGACCCTGCCACGGACTTGAGCGCCATGCTGCACCAGGTGGTGGGCAGCGTGTTCACACTGATGCAGGAATACGAACCGCTGTGGCGCCGGCGCACGGGGAGTGAACCGGTGGACGTGTTCGGCTTCCGCTACGACGTGGGCCTGGAGCCGCTCGTGGTCAACGTGGAGCGCATGCTCGCCGCCTTCCGGCGCGGGTGCGAGGAATTGCGCGAGATCTGGGCGGTGGCGCTCCGGCCCGATACCCTGACGGACGTCCAGTCCCTGGGGCGCCAGCCGGCAGGCGGCTGGGGCGCGTTTCACCTGCCGGACGAGCTGTGGGTCCGCGCCGTCTTCGATCTCGCCTGCGCCTACCACAGGCATCCCCTGGAACGCGGGCACCTGTTGCGGTCGCTAACGCCGCTCTACCTGGCGCGGGTGGCCTCCTTTGTTCTGGAGGTCGAAAGCCTGTTCTCGGACCAGGTGGAGGAGAAGATCGAGCGGCTGTGTTTGTGTTTCGAGAGCTTGAAACCGCAATTGCTGGCGCACTGGAACCAGGGGGCGGACCGCGAGGACGCCCCTCAAGCACGGGAGGTGCAATCATGATGGGCGCGCTCGAACAGGTGTTGCAGAATGCGCTGTCACGGCTGTCTTCACTGACTATGAGCTACCTGCCGGCCGCCGTGTCCGGGCTGGTGATCCTGCTGGCGGCCTTCCTGACGGCGGTGCTGGCGCGGTGGCTGCTCACCCGGGCTTTCAAGGGGATCGGAGTGGACCGGTTCTTGCGCCAGAGCGGGCTCGCCGCCGTGCTGACCCGCTCCGGCAGGTTGCGCGCCACGCCGCTGGCGGCCGCCGCGGTCTTCTGGGCCATTATCCTGGCGGGCTTGCTGACGGCGCTCAGCGTGTTCGACTCGAAGCTGACGTCGCGCATGATCGACGGCGTGGTGCTGGTGTTTCCCAAGCTGGTGATTGCGACGCTGATCCTGGTGGCGGGGCTGTGGCTGGGGCAGTATCTCAGCCGCAGCGTGCTGGTCTGGGCGTTCAACGAGAATCTGCCCTGGCCCAGGCGACTGGCGGCGGCCGTGCGGCTGCTCGTCATGCTGGCAGCCGTGGCGACCGCGGCCGATCAACTGGACTTCGGGCGCAGCGTGTTCCTGGCGGCTTTTATCCTGCTGGTGGGCGGTGCGGTGCTGGCGGCGGGCCTGGCCCTCGGACTGGGCGGAGGGGAGGCCTTGCGGCGCCACTTCCGGGACCGGGCCGCCCGCAGCCAGGAGCACGACGAACGCTCGCTGTGGACTCACTTGTAGGGCGCCGCCTCGGCGTGGTTGCGCTATTCTGGCTCCTGAGCCCCGCCTATGAGGTCCCGCACCGGTCCCATTCTCGGACTTGGCTTCGGCACGCTGGTGGTGCTGATCGCCGTGCTGGGCATCAGCTCCTCGCGGCGCGCCCAGGAGATCTACCGCGAGATCGAGGGCGCTGACCAGTCCTACCGCCGCAGCGAGCGGCTGCTGAATGAGATCCGCTCGTCCATCTACCTGAGCGCCATCCTGGTGCGGGACTTCCTGCTGGATCCTTCGCACCTGACCGCCGGGCTGCATCGGGGTCAACTGGCCGATCTCCGGTCCGGCATGACCGAGGCCCTGGCGGAACTGGACCGCCTGGTCGGTACCGGGGAGCACGCCTTGCTCGGCCGGCTGCGCGGGGAACTCGACGCCTACTGGGATTCCATGGATCCTCTCTTCGATTGGACGCCGCAGCAGAAGCTGGCCCTCAGTTCCTGGTTCCTGCGGCGGCAGGTGCTCCCCCGTCGGGAAGCGCTGCTGGCGATGGCTGATGAGGCCGCCCAGCTCATCAGGGCCAGTTTCCGCACCCAGCAGCAGCACATCGAGGCGAGCCAGGCCGCCTCGCGGCGCTACCTGGCCGGCATGCTGGCCGTGGCCCTGGTGCTGGGACTGCTGGTGGCGGGATTCAGCATCCTGCGGATCGGGCGGCTGGAACAGCACAGCGAGCGGCAGCGGGAGCGCGCCGAGCACGCCGAAGAGGAGCTGCGCCGTCTCTCGCGGCAACTGGTCGAAGCCCAGGAGGAGGAGCGCCGCGCGATCTCCCGGGAACTGCACGACGAGGTCGGCCAGGCCCTGACGGCGCTGCGCATGGAGTTGGGAAGTCTGGAAGCGTGGCACGCCGACTCCGGCCCGCAGTTTCAGCAAAGGCTGGCCGAGACGAAGCAGTTGGTGGAGCGGACGATGCAGACCGTGCGGGGCTTGGCCATGGGGTTACGTCCGTCCATGCTGGACGACCTGGGGCTGGTGCCGGCCCTCCAATGGCAGGTTCGCGAGTTCTCGCGGCGAGCAGGCATCCCGGCGGACCTCGACGTGGACGGCGCCCTGGACACGCTGCCCGAGGCGCACCGCACCTGCGTCTACCGCCTCCTCCAGGAGGCGCTCACCAACTGCGCCCGCCACGCGCACGCCCGCCAGGTCCGCGTGGCCGTCCACGGCAGCCCCGCCCAGCTCGTGCTGACCATTCAGGATGACGGCGTGGGCTTCGCGGTCGAGGAAACTCGGCGGTCTGGAGCAGGACTGGGGTTGATCGGGGTCGAAGAACGCGTTCGTGCCCTCGGCGGCTCGGTGGAGATTGTGTCGGAGCCGCGCAAGGGGACTCTGCTGCGCGCCACCATCCCTCTGCCCGGACGGGAGGAGGCTTGAGCAAGATCCGGATTCTGCTGGCCGACGATCACGCCCTGGTGCGCAAGGGCCTGCGCCTGCTTCTGGAACGCCAGCCCGACCTGGAAGTGGTGGGGGAGGCCGCCGACGGCCGCGAGGCGGTGCGCCTGGCCGAAGAGCTGGCGCCCGACTTGGTGATCATGGACATCGCCATGCCCCAGTTGAACGGGCTGGATGCCGCCGCGCAGATCGTCAAACGGGACGCGCGCACCGGAGTCATCATCCTCAGCATGCATTCCGACGAAAGCTACCTCACCAGAGCCCTCAGCGCCGGGGCCAAGGGATACTTGATCAAGGACTCCGCGGAAGCCGAACTGCTTCGGGCCGTCGAAACCGTCGCCCAGGGCAAGCCGTTCTTCAGCCCGGCCATCGCCGCGACCCTCCTGGAAGACTACATGCGCCAACTCCAGCAGCGGGGCCTTCAGGACAGCTACGACCTGCTGACCGACCGCGAGAAGGAGATCCTCCAGCTTCTGGCGGAGGGCAAATCCAACAAAGAGGTGGCGGCCCTGCTGAATCTCAGCCCCTACACCGTCGAGACGCACCGCACCCATATGATGCAGAAGCTGAACCTGCACAACACGGCGGAGATCGTCCTCTACGCCGTGCGCAAGAAGATCATTCGGTAGCGGCCCGCTCAGCGCGCCCGCCGTCCGCCGCCCGCGCGGCGGGCGGAGGCTCGCGCCGCGGCGCTCGTTGGCCGGCGAATCCCGGTCGGGGCGGGCTTGCGGCTGCGATAGGACGGCGCGCGCAACTGCGGGAGGCGTTCGAGCTTCAGCAGATGGTCCCGGGAGCTGGGCTGGGACTGCTTGTCGGCCAGCCTGACCGGGGGAGCCGGTTCCCGGACCAGCGCCGGTTCGGGTCGGGCCGACGGCTGAACCGGCGATGCCTGCCGGAACCTGCCGCGCAGCACGGGCTTGCGGATCTTCACTCCCGGTTCCTGCACGTCATAGCCGCGGGCCCGCGCGGGCAGGACTTCCTCGTCCGCCACGAGCCACTCTTGGATCAGATTCTTCCTGTGCTTCTGCGCATTTGCCATCCGGCATCCCTCCCAGACGTCATGGCCTCTCGGCGTGGTTACGGTTTGATTCTAGAGCCAGAACCATGCGGTTGCAAGCTTTTAATGCATCCGCCCTAGTCCGCAAGCCGCAGTAGAGCGCTGGCGAGGAATCCGGCCTAAGGCCTTGGGCCGCTCCGTACTACGGCGCCTCCCGGCGCCGGTCTGAAGTTTCCGGGGGAACTGCCCGATAGACGGACTGCCGGCTATGGAAAGCACCGAGTGGCCCGCTGCGGAGGCGATCGAGCAGCAGGCGTACAGCATTCGAGACCCGATCAAACGGCTGCGTTTTCTGCGGCGTGCCCCGCCGCCGGAGCCGCCGCTGCCTCCTGCACCGCTGCCTGCTGCACCGCTGCCTCCTGCGCCGCTGCTTCCTCCGCCACCTCCTCCGCCTGGCCTGGCGCGACGGTTGGCCGTGCCGCTGCTGGCGACAGGCCTGTTCTTCAGCTTCGCCGGCACGGTTTCCGACGCCGGCAGGCTGCCCGCGCCGGAGCCGGCCCGGGAAGCTCCCCCGCCAGCGCTTCCGCAGGTCTGGCTGGCGGAGCGGGGCGGCGGCTGGGAGGTTTACAGCAACGGGCTGCGCGTCGAGTCCGGGCTGGCCGTCACCACCGAGGCGCGCTGGTACCAGGTGTTTCCGCGATCGGACGAAGAGCCGCTCCGGCCGCGCTGGCGGACCGCCCCGGCGGGCATCATCTTTCATGCTTCCGAAGGGGCCTTGGCCTCCTTCGAGCCCGATCACAGCGCCCTACTGAAGCGCCAGGGGCAAGGCCTGCTGGCCTGGGCCCGCCGGCACGGCCTGTACCACTATGTGGTGGACCGCTTCGGCCGGGTGCACCGCGTGGTCGAAGAAAGCGACACGGCCGATCACGCGGGCCAGTCGGTGTGGGCGGATTCAAGGTGGATCTGCCTGAACCTCAGCGCCGGTTTCCTGGCCGTGGCCTTCGAGGCGCAAACCGGGGCCGCGGGCGGAACCGCCCCGCTGAGTTCCGCCCAGGTGCATGCCGGCAGGGTGCTCACCGAGATGTTGCGCGGTAAGTACGCGATTGCCGCCGAGAACTGCCTCACGCACGCGCAGGTCTCGGTGAACCCGCGCAACTTCCGCATCGGCTATCACACCGATTGGGCCCGCAATTTCCCCTTCCGTTCCCTGGGCTTGCCGGACAACCACCAGCAACTGCTGGCCAGCCTGTGCCTGTTCGGCTTCACCTGGGATCCGGCTTTCCTGGATTCGGCCGGCAGTTCCCTGCGCGCCAGCCTGCTGCGCGCCGCCGAGGAGGTCCGTCGGCAAGCCACGGTCCAGGGAATGTCCCTGGAGCGGTTCCGGGCGGGGTTGAACCGCAGATACCGCGAACTCAGCCGGCAGGCCGCCGGCGCACGGGCGGTCCTTGGGGAACTGGCCGCCCTGGAGGAGGAGCGCTGATGAGCGACAACGACCGAGAGACATCACTGGGGCTGGACCTTGGCACCAGCCGGGTCGTGCTGGCCCGGCGCGTGCAAGGCAAGTTCGAGTTCCAGGCGCAACTGAATGCCTTTGTCTCGATTCCGTTCTCCAAGCTCACTCACCGGGTGCTCAAGAAGGAGAACGTCCCGCACAAGGTCCGTGGCCCGGAGATCATCGTCTACGGCAATGAGTCGCAGAAGTTCGCCGAGTTGTTCCATACCGAGGTGCGCCGTCCGATGCTCCATGGGGCAGTCAATCCCGGCGAGCCGGACAGCCTGGAACTGATTCGCCAGATTGTCACCAGCCTCGTGGGAGGGGAGGTCAAGGCCGGCGGCAGGCTGTGCTACAGCCTGCCCGCGCCGCGCCTGGATTCGGGCGAGGACTTCAAGTACCACGATGCGGCCGTGCGACCGCTGCTGACGGAACTCGGCTTCAAGCTGCGCAGCATCGACGAGGGGCTGGCGGTGGTCTACGGCGAGATGGAAGCCGCCAACTACACCGGCATCGGGATCAGTTGCGGAGGCGGGATGTGCAACGTCTGCCTGGCCTACCTGTCGGTGCCGGTGATCAGCTTCAGCGTCCCCAAGGCCGGAGACTTCGTGGACTCCAGCGCCGCAACCGCCACCGGCGAGGTCGCCACGCGGGTGCGCATGATCAAAGAGCGGTCCTTCGTCCTCAACGGGCAGCCCCCGGACAAGGTCCACTGTGCCCTGACGGTCTACTACGACGACATGATCCGCAACCTGATCCGGGCGATGCGGGAAGCCTTTTCCGAGGCCCGGCGCCTGCCACGGCTCGAGCGGCCGGTGCCCGTGGTGCTCAGCGGCGGGAGCACGCTGCCGGAGGGTTTCCGCGAACGCTTCGACAACCTGCTGCGGGAGAGCGACTTCCCGGTGGCCATCTCGGAGGTGCAGTTGGCTGCGGATCCGCTGCACTCGACGGCCAAGGGCGCGTTGATGGCGGCCCTGACCGACATGTAGGGCGGCCCCGGCGGGCCGGTGCGCCGGGAGCAGCCTGGCTCTGAGCGGCAGAAATCCTCTAAACTGGCCTTTTGCGGCCTTTCGAAACCACGATGCCAGGCCGGCGGGCAACCCCGCTCGGGCCTGCGGCAGAAATGGGCCGGTTCCTGGAGCAGCGATGAGTGCCCATTCGACCTTCGGTCCCGCACCTTCCGGCGGGGCGCCCGTCCTGCTGGACATTTACGGCTACGAGGCGGAGATCCGCGGTTCCTCGGCCGAGGTCGCGGAGTACCTGGCAGCGGATTTCGCGCATTTCCGCTGTGAGTCGGTCCGGCAGCCGGTCCGGGTGGAGTTGTGCGAGCAGCCGCCGCCCTACGACTCGCTGCCGCCCGTGCGCGCCACGGTCTACTCGCCGCGCAATGTGTCCTTCCGCGACGGCCCGCTGACCTACGTGGACTACACGGGCCGCGCGCTGGCCATCCACGACCGCCGGACCGGCAGCCTGCGGGTCTACAGCTCCGAGAGGGAGATGCTCTACGAGGCGGCCTACCTGTTCCTGCTCTCGCAGAGCGCCGACTTCCTGGACGCGCGTCACCTGCATCGGGTGCACGCGCTGGGCCTGAGCTTTGCCGGCCGAGCGGTACTGGCGCTGCTGCCCATGGGAGGAGGCAAGAGCACTCTGGGCGCGGAACTGCTGAGATACCCGGAACTCAAGCTGCTCTCGGATGACGCTCCGCTGGTGGATGCGCGCGGCAGAATCCATGCCCTCCCGCTGCGGCTGGCGCTGTTGCCAGGCGGGGAGGGCCAGATCCCGGAAAGTGAACTGCGCCGGATCAACCGCCTGTTTGGTCCGAAGGTCCTGGTGAGCTACCGGTACTTCGCCGATCGTGTCGCAGCGGAGGCCGAGCCGTGGGTGATCTTCCTGGGCAGCCGGAGCCTGGCGCGGGACTGCCAGATCCGGCCTGCCAGCCGGATGGCGGCCCTGCGGTCCCTGGTGGCCAACTGCGTGGTGGGCGTGGGATTGTTCCAGGGGTTGGAGTACCTGTTGCAGCGTAGCCCGCTGCAACTGGGAGGCCAGGCCGGAGTGGCTTTCTCGCGGCTGCGCAACTGCCTTCGCCTGCTCGGGCGCTCCGCGTGCTACCGCCTGGTGCTGGGCCGCGACATCGAGGAAAACGGCCGCACGGTGATGGAGTTCCTGCGCCGGACGTGCCCGGGCGGAGCTTGATCCGCGGTCACTTCCGGCGGCGCGTGATCCACGTTCAATCCTTGCGAACCAGACGGCGCGAGCGCACGGCTTCCAGAAACACCATTCCCCAACGGAGACCGCCCAGCAATCCACCCAGGCAGTAGGCGCAATCGACGGCGTAGCGAATCCCTGCCAGCGCCACGGACTGGAGCGGCTGCCTCCACGCGAACCGCGCGCTGAAGTACCAAGCTCCGGCCACCGTCGCCACAGCCGCGCCCGCCAGCGCGACGGTGTAAGCACCCAGCAGGCTGCCCATCAGTGCGGCCAGTAGCCCCAGGTGAAAGGCGTGGAAGCTGCTCAAGAAAATCATGCCGCCGATGGGAAAAGGCACCTCCAACACGCAGTGCACGCCCATTGGGTCGGAGGCCTTCTCCGGCCGGGCGAAGCGGTAGAACTGGAGCCGGGGCGTGGGCACGTGTTTCTTGAACAGGTAGGGATGGCCGGAACCGTAACCGAACCACTGGCGCGCCAGCCCGCTCAGGCTGCGCCGGTCCATGTGCTGGATCTTGGCGGAGGGCTCGTACCACAGCTCATAGCCGGCTTTGGCGACGCGGATGGACATGTCGATGTCCTCGCCGGTCTGGCAGCGTGGGTCGAATCCGCCAACTTTCTCCAGCGCCTCCCGGCGAAAGGCGGCGTTACTGGTGGGAAAGAAGGGATGGAAGATGGTGTTCTTCTTCTTCGGGAGGTAGCCGCGGTGGAAACTGCATCTGGTGATGTCGATGATCACTGGCCGAAGGCCTCCCGGTCTGCGCGATTGTGTTCGTCGATCAGGGTGGTGACCAAGTCCAGCCACTTCGTTTCTCCCCCCACCACCCCGATGTTGGGGTCGCGATAGAAAGGTTTCACCAAGCTTTCCACCCACAGTGGGTCCGCCACACAATCGTCGTCGGTGAACAGGATGATCTCGCCGGCGGATTCCCGTATCCCGCGATTGCGAGCAGCGGCAATGCCCGGGGTGGTCTCCACCACGGAGCGCAGGGGCAGGCGGTCCCGGTACTTGTGTAACACCTCCGCGTAGCTGGCCGTCGAGTTGTTGTCCACCACCAGCACCTCGTCGGGCGCCAGTGACTGCCGGGCCAGGGACTCCAGCAGCCGGTCGATCAGCTCCGGCCGGTCTTTGGTTACGACCACCACCGAGGTGGTCAGCCTGCGCTCATCCGTCATGGGTTGCCTGTTTGAGATAGGAAACTGCGGCCGGAATGAACCTGTCAATGTCGGCCGGCGAACCTTCCAACTCGCTGCCATAGGCTTGCTCGAAAAGCGGCAAGAACGGGGCCGGCACGAATCCCAGCCGCTCAAGTGCCCGCTGGACCGCAGGCAGAGTCAGTGGGAAAACCACCTCTCCCGTCCTGGCTGAGGCAGCCACCGCCACCAGTTGCAGGTGCTTCCAGAACATTCTCAAGAAGTCCAGGGTGTTGGCCTTGTAGACCAACGGGCTTTCCAGGGCCTCGGCCACCAGCAGTTGCTCCTCGGCCAGAAAGTCGGCCAGCGGTTGCGTCCAGCCCACCCGGGGATGCTGGCGGCCGCCGGCGCCGTCCACCCGCGCCCAGGGCTGCGCCAGCGCCAGAAACACACCGGGATTCGTCCCCGGGACCAGAATGGCGTCCCAGGTCTTGTCTGGGTCGGCCGCGTGGATCTGGAAGGCAGCCGCAGGCAGCAGCAGAAAAGTGTTAACGCGCCGCCGCGAGCGGCTCCCTTGCTTCTGCCCGACCAGGCGGCACAAGGCGCGCAACTGCTCGGCGCTCGGGAGCCTGTCCGGGGCCGCTTCGAGCAGCAGCAACATGTCGTCCATGGCGAAAGCCAGGCCGGGGACCAAATACGACGCGCGATAAGCATCGCCCCACTGGTCCCGCGCCTGCGCCACGATCTCGCCCACCAGCGCTTCCTCCGCCTGCGTCCGGAGGACCTCTTCCGGCGGGCCGTCCACCCGGACGGCCACGTCCTTAGTGGGCTGCCAGCCCGGCAAGCGCTCCAGGCGGCCGTAGAGGCCCGCCAGGTATCGCAGCAGGAACTGCGCGGTGTCCTCCACGATTGCGCCGTCGTAACGCAGATGGCGTCCGGTGGCGCTCCGGCGCAACTTGTCCAGGAACTGAGCGGCGCTGCCGTTCTGCCGCTGCTGCGCGTCTTCCAGGGCCTGTTTTCTGGAATACGAGAGACCCTCACCGCCCAGCAGCCCCTCCATCCGCAAAACCTCGCCGACGGCCTTGTAGCAGGTGCTGTTGGTGAAGACCTTGTCGGATGGCAACGTCGCGGAGCAGAAAGCGAAACGCGCAAACCGGAACCACCAGACCTTGGTCTCCATGACGTAGCCTTCGAGAGCCTGCTCTGGGGTGCGCGGCGGCAGCTCGCGGATGTAGTCCCGGCCGAACAGTAGCTTCCAACTCTGGCGACCTTCCGAGAAACGGAACTGGAAGTGCGGGCTGGTCCGATAGCGCTGGCGGAGGCGCTCGGGGGTCTCGGCGACCTCCGTGGGGTCGAAAAGCGGCAGGAGGCGCGCCAGTCGGCGGTAGCTTTCGCTCAGCCGCTCTTGCTCCTCGGCATCCCATTCGCCGATCACGGTGAGGTCAATGTCGGTGAGGCCGGCGATCAGCTCTCCGGAGGCGAACCCGCGCCTCAGGTAGACGGCGCGCGTCCCGGGGAACGCCTTGAAACGGACGAGCGCCAGCCGGACGAGAAACTGGTAGGCCGCCCGGTACAGCCAGATGAAGGGCGGCCAAGAGGTAGCGACGAGCCACCAGCGTATGGCCCGCTTGAGAGACGGAAAACGTCTGGTATCACCCATCCGGCGCGTTAACCATCTATTGTAATCACAACGGGTTGTGCCTTCAAAGAGCGCCAGGTACCAGGACGGAGGTCACACCGGTTGTACTCTTTGGCTACCCCCGGTGCTGCTGGCGCAGCACCGCCGGATCGTCCAGCCGCGGCGTCGAACAGGTTCAGCGGCGGGAGCCCCAGCAGATTGGCGCCACCAGGGCGTCAGCGAGAAGTACTCGACGATGCGGCCCAGCGCGTAATCGTTGTCGGCCATGAAGGAGGCCTCGAACGGATGGCCGTCCTCGGGCCGGCACCTGGCCAGGTGGTCGTTGGGCAGGTGGATGTAGATGAACCGCGGTTTGCCAGTATGAACGCGGGCCAGGTGTGCTATAACCAATAGTCCGAAAACCCGAGCGTCAACACATGGAGCCCGAGAAACCGAATGAGCGGCTGGGGAAGTTGCGCCGGCCGAGACCGGAAGGAGAACCGCCGGAGGTCTATGCTATCCGGCGGGGTGCCTCGGGTTGGGCGATGAGCCGGCGGGATCTGGCCGGCGCGGTGGCCGCCGCGGCCGCGGGCGCGGGGGCGCAACCTGCACAAGCCCAGACTTGCGGGGAGGGGGCGCGCGCGCACACCAGCTACGTGGACGCCGTGGCGATTAGCCCGGACGGGTGCCTGCTGGCCTCGGGCGGCGAGGACAAAACGATCAGGCTCTGGTCGCTGCCCGAGGGGGCGCACCTGAAAACGCTCACTGGTCACACCTGGTCTGTGAACACCTTGGCGATCAGCCCGGACGGGCGGCTGCTGGCGTCGGGGTCGGGAAGCTTGGACAAGACGATCAAGCTCTGGTCGCTGCCCGAGGGGGCGCTGGTCAAGACGGTTGAAGGGCATTCGAGCTCGGTGAATGCGCTCGCCATTAGCCCGGACGGGCGGCTGCTGGCCTCGGGAAGCGACGACATCAGGCTCTGGTCGCTGCCCGACGGGGCGCTGGTCAAGACCCTGACGGGCCACACCGACGGGGTGAGCGCCGTGGCGATCAGCCGGGACGGGCGGCTCCTCGCCTCGGGAGGCGGGGACAAGGCGATCAATCTCTGGTCGCTGCCCGAGGGGCAACTGGTCAAGACACTCACGGGCCACACCGACCGGGTGCTCGACGTGGCGATCAGCCCGGACGGGGAGCTGCTGGCCTCGGGAAGCTCGGACAAAAGGATCAAGCTCTGGTCGCTGCCCGAGGGGGCGTTGCTGAAGACGCTCACGGGCCACACCGACTGGGTGAACGCCGTGGCGATCAGCCCGGACGGGCGGTTGCTGGCCTCGGGAAGCTATGACAATACGATCAAGCTCTGGTCGCTGCCCGAGGGAGCGCTGGTCAAGACCCTCACGGGTCACACCAACTATGTGTGGGGCCTCGCGATCAGCCCGGACGGGCGGCTGCTGGTCTCGGGAAGCTGGGACAAGACGATTAAGCTCTGGTCGCTGCCCGAGGGGGCCCAGCTTTCAGCCTGCTTCATGGACGTGGAGGCCAGTTTGCCCGATGCCAGAGCGGTCCAATACACCAAGGACGGCGTGACCTATACGCTACCCTGCGGCTCGCCCATCCCGCCAGGCAGCGTCTGCACCTGCAACTGCGTCCCGGGCGGCGGCTGCTCCTGCGTGAGCCACTCGGGCGGCGGCGGTGGCGGCGGGCACTACTGGTATCCGAACTGAGCCGTCTGCGTGCCGGCCAACCCGCCCGAAGAGTTTCTCGGCCCTGGCCGCACGGCGGTCAAACCAACCGACGGAGAAGAGACGACGTCATGAAGGATGGCCAGCAAGACGATAAGCAGGCGCCGGCCGGCGGTTCGCCCGGCAGCGAAGAGGAACAACCCGCAGTCTACGCGATCCGGCGGGGCACCTCGGGATGGGAGCTGAGCCGGCGGGATCTGGTCGGCGCGGCGGCTGCCGCCGCGGCCGCGGGCGTGGGAGCGCAAGCGCAGACCCAGCGGATGGGAAAGCGCCGCTCGCCAGCGACAGAAACCTCCGGCAGTCGGCCGGCGGCGGCGAAGCGGCCGGCTTGCCAGGGAGTCTTTGCACATGCCAGGCAGGTCAACTCCCTGGCGATCAGCCCGGACGGGCGGCTGCTGGCCTCGGGAAGCTGGGACAAAACGATCAAGCTCTGGTCGCTGCCCGAGGGGGCGCTGCTGAAGACGCTCCAGGGACACACCGACGACGTGAACTCCCTGGCGATCAGCCCGGACGGGCGGCTGCTGGCCTCGGGAAGTTCGGACAAAACGGTCAATCTGTGGTCGCTGCCCGACGGGGCGCAGCTCCAGACGCTCACGCGCCTAAGTGAGACTGTGCGTGCCGTGGCGATCAGCCCGGACGGGCGTTCGCTGGCCTCGGGAAGCTCGGACAAGACGATCAAGCTGTGGTCGCTGCCCGACGGGGCGCTGGTCAAGACGCTCACGGGCCACAGCGGCGCTGTGAACGCCGTGGCGATCAGCCCGGACGGGCGGCTGCTGGCCTCCGGAGCGGGAGGCCTGGGCGGGGACTCCACGATCAAGCTCTGGTCGCTGCCCGAGGGGAAGCTGGGCAAAACCCTCACGGGCC
>CAZIRH010000014.1:0-26704 GCA_964541065.1 uncultured Solibacteraceae bacterium | reverse complement strand
TGGTGGGCCCTGCTGGATTTGAACCAGCGACCAACGGATTATGAGTCCGCTGCTCTGACCGCTGAGCTAAGGGCCCAAGGCTCGCCTTCATTCTAGCAGGTGTGTCCCGCGCGACCACCCCGCAGGCGCGCCCGCGCCAGAGAGAGGGCGGTGGGCGCCGCTGGTGCCGTTCCAGCATCTGCCGACAAGCGTCCTCCACGGCATGTGGAAGCCAAGCGAGTGGTTGGGTTATGCCTTCCGGTGGCGCACGGCCCCCAGCAGAGCCAGCAGTCCCACCCCCAGCAGTCCGAGGGTGGCCGGCTCCGGCACAAGCAGCGGCACCACGTACACCGAGGCGTCCGCATCCAAGGTATTCCCCGTCGAGAGCCCGTGGAGGCTCGGATCGAACAACGGATCGTTGGGGCTAACGGAGAACAGATCGTAGGTGACCTGAATCTGCCCCATAGACAGCGCTCCCCCCGGCGCCAGGGGATCGATCTGGTACTGCCCGATTCCGGTCTGCGCGATCCTGTCAAACGCCTGGCTCCACGATGGCACGGCGTATGGCGCCGGGCCCACGACGACGAATGACAGAGAGATGAAGTCGGTGAACGCTCCAACCGGCGTCAGCGTGAGGTAATCCGCTCCGACGACCACCATGTAGTCGGCATTGTTGATCAGAGTGAATCCCCAGCCCACCACTTCGCCCGGAAAGCCAGAGACCGCGCCGCCGGGCGGAGCCAGCATGAGGACAGGCTCCGCATTCAGATGGGTGCTGATGAGCAACGTCGAGGCCATCAGAAGCCTCGACATGACCCTCGTCATAAGTCCTCCTTCGCAGCCGGTGGGCTACTGGTACTGGTTGTTGATCACAGTCGAGCCCGTGTACGCGCCACCGTTCGCCTGGAAGCGGACGGTGACGGAGAAGCGAGCTGCCGTCGGGCATTTTTCAAAGTTGACGGTTACCGGAACGGTCGCGGTCCCTCCCGACGGGGCCAGCGTTCCCGCAGCCACCGGCAAGGCCGTAACCACCACCGGCGCCACTGAGCACGCCGTGCCGGAGACCTGCTTGAAGGCCAAGCTAGTGATCTGCGAGTTATTGGCCCAGCCCAGACCCGAGTTCGTCAGTTTCAACGTCCAAACGCGCGCTTTGGCCGGCCCTGTCTTGCCCGTCACGCTGGCGGTGACCAGCGGTGTCAGCGCCGCAAAGTTGGCGACTACGTTCTTGGGCCCATTCATAGTCAAGGTCTGGGGGTTCGCACTACCGGTCAGGTCGCCAGAGAAGTGTTGGAACTGATAGCCGGGATTGGCGGTGGCGGTGACCGTCGCCGAGGCGCCGGCGCTGTACAAGCCCCCCCCAGTTACCTTGCCGCCGGCCGCCGGGCTGGCTGCTACAGTCAGCAAGTACTGCGTCAGGCGCTGGATGTTGCTGATCCGGCTCTGACCTTCCAAGGTGATCTTCGCTCCACCAGCGATCAGCTCTCCGATTAGCGCCCCTGGGGCAAGGTTGACAGTGCGGCTGGGGGCCAAGACAATGCCGCTGACCTGCACTGTTGGCACGCCGCCCTTCGATCCTCCACTTAGCGATACGTCCGCACCTGTCCCCGTGACGTTGTAAAGAACACTCCGCGCTAGCAACCCACCTGCCACTTGGATGGCACTCTCGCCGGTCACCTCACACTTCCTTGAGACATTGACGACAAAAGTCGCCCCAGCCGGGGCATTCAGCGTCAAGGTGCCTTTGGTGATGATCAGGTCTGTGAGACTAAGAACATTGCGGCCTGGCCCTCCGGTAATCGTAAGATTTCCGGCCGGGCTCGAAATGTTGATCGAGGCAAATCCAGGAATGGTGGTGGGCAACGCAGCCGCGGTGGCCGATGCCGCGGTGGCGTCCGAGACCGCCTGCTGTAACATGGTATCCGCGGCCGGGCCTTTCACGACGCCTCCGACAATCACGCTCTGCCCCGACTGGGCCAGCTTCCCGGCTGAGCTGAGCCAGAGCTTTCCGTCGATACGAGAGGAGCCGCTCATGTCCAAACCCGTGCTGCCAGCGGCGCCCACGTGGGCCACGTCGCCTGTCACACTCGAGGAACCCTCCATAGCAATGCTGGTCGGACGACCCAAGCTCAGCAGGGCCCAGTAGCTTGGCCCGGCTACGCCCAAGTCCACCGGGGTAAGGCCGAGGGGCAGAAACTCCAACGCGGTGCCGCTTTTCAAGACGGGCGCGTTGTAACTCCACTGCAATCGCCGGCCATTGGACTGGCTGTTCGTGTCCCGGATTCCGACCGTGGCCAGGGCGCCGAAGCTAGCCGGCGATCCCGCGCCGGCGTTCACATCCTGGTATTGGAACAGAATGCGGTTGCTGGACTCGTAGAAGATCGCCTGGAAGGTGACCCCTTCGGAGGCATTGATCGGGTAAGCATTCTTCCACTGGACGATGAATTGCCGGCTCCCCGCCGATCCCAGCGTCTGGTAGTAGATCGCGCCGGCGCCTTTGGCGGCAAACGTCAGGTCACCCCAAAACGGGGCCGCGGTAGGGAAGTTGCCCGGCGGGCTGGAGGCGGTCAGGTCCTGGTTAGCGAACGCGATATTGCAGCCGCCGAAGGAGACCAGCCCGTTGGAACTGAGGCAGAGGCTGGTGTAGGTCTGCCCGTAGAACCGGAAGGGGAAGCCGATGTTGACGACGGCCGTGTCGTCGTCAGCGCCCGCCAGCACGCCGACCCCGGTCAAGGTAATGTCCACGAAGCTGTACACTGTCACGTCGGTGGCCACGTAACCGAAGGCGTCCGGGCCGATGCCAGCGGCCGGCGCGCCAGCGGCGGCCAGCAAGAACCAGGCGAGGACGCTGGCGCCCCGCGAAAACCTGATCTGAACTGGGCTTCGATTGTTCATGTTGGCTCTCCCTCGGTCGTTACCACGACGTCTGTTTGATGGCGAACATCTGGCCGCTTATGCTTATGTAGAGCGTCCGGATCCAGGTGACGAAGCAGTCGTAGCGCGGCACGATGTAGGGCTGGGTGAAGATGTTATACACTGGGCCGGACAGCGGGCCGAGCGTGACCTCGGGGCTTGCGCCCACCGCCGGCGTGCAACCCAGCGCCGAGGGCGAAGCCAGCACCTCACCACTCCCGCCAGCCTTGGCGAAACCGGCGCCATAAGCGTTCAGGCTGAAGGCGCAGCTTGCTGCGATCTGCGTGATGGTGAAGATCTGGTCTGCGAGTTGGATGGCGGCGGTGCGCTCACTGGCGCCCGGGTTGGCCGCTGCGGTGAAGTTGACGGTTCCCGAGGTACCACCGAAGATAGTGGTGGCCGTGATCCAACTGGCGAAGCTGACTGCCGATGGCGAGCAACCACTGGTTGTGCTGGAGAAGCTGAACGAGCCAGTCGCCCCGCTCGAGGCCACCGTGGTGTAGTAAGAGCCCAGCGTATAGGCGCAAGGAGCGCCGGGCTGAGTCACGGTGTAGGTCTGCCCGGCCACGGTCAGGGTGCCGACGCGCTCACTCGCGGTGATGTTCGGTTGCGCCGTGAACTGCGCGTCACCGTTGCCGCTTCCGCCGCCGGAAGTGACGGCCAGCCACGGGCTGTTGCTGGTGGCCGTCCAGGAGCAGGCAGATGCGGTGACCACGCCCACCGACCCGCTCCCTCCGCCAGGCGGCACGGTGCCGGTGGACGACCGCAGGCTGTAAGTGCAAACCAAGCCGGCCTCGTTGACCGCCGCGGTCTGCCCGGCCACGGTTATGTTGGCCGAGCGCGGCGTCGTTGCGCCGTTGGAGGCCACCGAGAAGCTCACCAGTCCGTTGCCGGTGCCGGTGGGACCGGAAGTGATGTTGACCCAGGCCGCGCCGCTCGAGGTGGTCCAGCCGCAGGCCGGGGCGGTAGCCGTCACCGCGATGTTGCCTACACCGCCCGCCGCCGGGAACACCGGGTTGTCATTAGTGATACTGAAACTGCATGACACACCCGCCTGGGTGATCTGGAAGGGCTGGCCCCCGATGAGCAGTGAGCCAGCGCGCGGCTGCGTGCTGGAGTTCGCGGCCACCGAGTACGTCACCGCGCCGCCCGGGCCGCTGCCCGTGCCGCCGGAGATCACCGTGAGCCAGTTCGGGCCGGGGACGGTGCCGTAGCTGCACCCCACGGGGAGAGCGACATTGACCGAGCCGGAGCCGCCCGAGGCCGGCATCTCCGCTCCGCCGCTCGACAGGCTAACGATACAGGCCGTGCCGGCCTGGTTGACGGTAAAGGGCAAGCCAGCCACGGTGAGCGTGCTGGAGCGGTTGATGGCCGTAGGATTGGCCGCCACCGAGATGCTGACCGCGCCGCTGCCGATGCCGCTGGGCGCAGAGGTGAAGGTGATCCAGGAATCAGCGGGCGGGATCGAAGCGGTCCAGGCGCACACGGCCAGCGACGCGTTCACGGTGATCGTGCCGGCTCCGCCGGCCGCGCTCAGCGAGGCGCTGGTAGGGGCGATGGTGTAGGAGCAAGCGGAGCCGAACTGGGTGATGGTGTGGGCGGCGGCCGGAGCGGAGCCGCTGAACGTGATGGTGCCGGTGCGCTGCCCGGTGCCGGGGTTGGAAAACACGTTGTAGCTGACGGTGCCGCTGCCGGTGCCGCTAGCCGAGGAAGTCAAGGCGATCATGGACGGGTCGGAGACGGCCGCCGTCCAGTTGCACGTCGGGCCGCTCGTAATGGTCACGCTTCCCGAGCCACCGCCGCTGGCGATGGTGGCGCTAGCCGGGCTGAGGGTGAAGCTGCACGGCGGAGGGGTAGTGACAGTCACGGCGACGCGCACCGAAAGCGGCGTGTTCGGGGAGCGCGGAGAGGAAACCTCCACCGCCGCGTAATAGGTGCCGATGGCGAGGCTGGGCAGCGACAAGGTCGTCGTCTGCGGCGTTGTCCCGCTGGTCACGCTCAGGCTCGCTCCAGGGATCCCGCTCACACCAGCGGTAAAACTCACCGCCATGATACCGCTGCTGATGTTGATGGCGGCGGCCGGCGGTGTCTCGCCCTGGGCGAAGGTGAGCTGCAAGCTGGCGGGGCTCGCGCTCAGGTAGGGAACCGGCGTGATGGCCGAGTCCGTGAAGACCTCATAAGTTCTATTGAGGACCGCGCCGATGCTGTCGCCTGCGATCAGCGTGCCGCCGTAACGCCCGGGTAGGGTGGGCGTACCAGAGAACGTCCCGGAGCCGAAGCTGACACCCGGCGGGAACCCCACGTTGTAGCGCAATCGGACCCCGTACGGGCCGGCGCCGCCCGAAGGCGTCATCGTGACCGAGTAGGGTACGCCGACCGTGGCCGGTGGCAGAGGATTCGGCGTGAGCCCGACGCTGCTGACCGTCGTGGTCACCGAGCCGGTGACGCTTTGTCCGGCAGAATCCGTGGCTCGGAGGGAGTACGTGTAAACTCCCGGGGTGGTTGGGACGCCGGTGAGGTAGCCGCCCACGGAGCTGTTGCCGGGAATCAGAACGATGCCGGGGGGCAAGCTTCCGGAGGCCAGGCTCCAGGTGATCGGGGGCATCCCGCCTTGTGCCCAGGCGCCGAGGCGCTCCAGGAACTCCTGTCCGACCGAGGGCTCGCTCGAAGTGGCGCTCCAGGGGCTGAGCGACAGCGGGTTGGGCTTCCCGGCCGGCAGCACGGTGATCGTCCGGCTGGACCCCCGTGATATGCCCGTCGCGTCCCTGACGGTGAAGGGGACGGTGAACACGCCAGTGAAGCTGGTCGTCCCGGAAATCACGCCGGTGGAGCTGAACGTCACCCCGGGCGGCAGCACTGCGGCGGCGTCCAAAGCGAAGGTGTGCGGCGGCGTCCCACCGGTCACGTAAACCTGATCGGTGAACGGCACCCCGGCAGTGACCACGGGCGCGGGCGGGGTGGCCCCGCTGACGTGCATCCCGACCACATCCGTCGTGATGGTCTCCCGCCCGAAGTTGCCCAGGCTATCGTAGGCGCACAGCGTGAAGCTGTACTGGCCCCTGGTAGTGATCGTGCCGGCCAACAGCCACGTGCCCGCTGCGTAATCCGGAGACACACTGGGGCCGCTGACTACGCTCAATCCCGGCGGCAACGTACCGGCGCAATGCTGGAAGGTGTAGGGCGGTGTGCCTCCGGTGGCGGTCAGGAGCACATGGGTCAGCATGGGCTGGAGGAGCAGCGACGAGCTGTTGGTGATCTCCACCGTCTGGGGCGTAGTGGCGCTCACGATCAGGGTGAAGCTGCGCGAGAAGCTGGCGCCGCCGCTGTCGGTGGCCTTTACAGTGAAGGTCCAGGTGCCGGTGTTGGTGGGTGTGCCGGAAATCAGGCCGCCGGGCGAGAGCATCAGGCCGGGCGGCAGCAGGCCGCTGACCAGCGAGAACGAGTACGGCGCGGTGCCCCCGGTGGCAGTCAAGGCCTGCGAGTAAGGGGAGCCGTACGTGGGGCTTCGCAAGGTGTCGCCGAAGAGATTCACCGGCGTCACGTTCAGAGTGAAGGTGCGTCGGATGCTGTTTCCGCCCGCATCGGAGGCTTGCAGCGTGAAGTTATAGAGACCCACGCTGGTGGGGGCCCCGGCGAGCACGGTGAGGTACGGGTTGTAGTTGGCCGGCAGCGCCGCGCCGGAAATCAGCGAAAGGCCGGGGGGCAGCGTGGAGCCGGAGGCCACGCTCCAGCCATAGGGCGGAATGCCTCCTGTCGGCGCCAAGTTCCTTGAGTAACTCTGCCCCACCGTGGCGTCCGGCAACTGGGTTCCGCTCAAGCCGAAGTCCAGAAGCGCCGGGTAAGGATTCCGCACTACCAGGGTGAACCGCTTGCTGAACGTGGAACTGGCGTCCGTCACGTTGAGCAGGAAGCCGTAGTTCCCAGGGCTGGTCGTGGTCCCACTGATGACGCCAGTCGTCGTGTTCAGCGTGAGTCCCGTGGGCAAGTTGCCCTGGCCGGCTTGAAGCGACCAGGTCTTGGACGGCCCGCCGCCGGTGGCGGTAAACGCGTAGGTGAACGGCATGTTGCTGATGGCGTGCGTGGGCAGCACAGCCGGATCCGTTATGTTGATGGTGGAAACACGCAGCGAGAAGGTACGGCTCACCGTCAGGCCGAAGCCGTCAGTCAGGTCGAGGCCGAAGCTGTAGTCGCCCGGGGTAGTCGGGGAGCCGGTCAGCAAGCCGCTGCTCGAGAGGTTCATGTTGGGCGGCAGGGCGCTCTTATAGTTGACCGTCCAGTTCTGCGAGGCGCCCCAGGCGATGAGCTGCTGGGAGTAAGAGACGCCCACCGAAGCGTTGGCCAAATTGCTGCCACCAGTGAAAATGGTGTCCGCGGCAACCCGTAAGGTGTAGGTTCTGAAGCCGAGGTTCCCGCTCGAGTCCTGCACCCGGAGCGCGAAGGTAAAAGTCCCCGTCGCTGCCGGCGTGCAGGCCACGCGCGCCCTGTCGGATGACACTCCGCTGGGCAACGCGTGGCCAGTTTGGAGCACACAGCCGGACGGCAGCGCACCCACCACAGAGAACGTGTAGTTGGGCGTGGGCAGCGGCGAGCCGGAGCCCCTGATGGTGACTGCGTAGGTGGATCCCAGGCTGGTAGTGCCCAGGTCCGGGCCCTGGTCCAGAGTCAATGTCGCCGCCGTGCCCGAGGCGACGTTGAAGTTCACGCTCCGTGAGGCCGTCACAGCGCCCCCGTCCGTCAGGCGCAGCCGCGTCGTGGTGGTGCCCGTGGTGGTGGCGGCGCCGCCCACCGTGCCGGCAGCACTCAGCGTCAGCCCTGTGGGCATGGCTTGCTCAGCCACCCAGGTGTAGCTGCCGCTACCACCCAGGCCCAGCATAGGTTGCGTGTAAGCGGTGTTGTAGACCAACGTGGTCCCGGAGAGCGGGAGGTCGCTGTACTGTATCCAGACCGAGGTGACGTTCAGCGTGAAGGTGCGCAGAACGTAAGCCGGCGTGGGCGAAGCCGAATCCGTCGCGCGCAGGGTGAAGCTGTAAGACCCTACTGCGGTGGGCCGGCCGGCGAGGTAGGGCAGACCTGGACCACAGCTCTCGCAGATGGTCTCACCGGGCGAAACCAGGAAGAGCCCCGGCGGAAGCGTGGAATCGGGCTCCAGGCTCCAGGTGTAGCCGGGAGTGCCGCCGAAGGCCGTCAGAGTCGTCGTGTAAGTGCTTCCCAGCGGGGTGTCACTCAGGGCGTTGCCCGTCCAGATTGACAGCGCCTGCGGCGAGCTGGCGGCGACCATCAGCGAGAACACCTTCTGCACGGTCTGATTGCTCGCGTCGGTGGCCCGCACGGTGAAGTAGTCGTAGAAGGTGCCCGTTGGGGTCCCGGAGATGACGCCGGTGGCGGAATCGAGCGACAACCCGCTGGGCAGGTTGCGGCTTGTCCTCGCCCAAGAAACAACGGGCACGCTCGCGGTGAGCTGCTGGCTGTAGAACGTGTTCACCGTGCCCTGAGGCAGCACGCCGGGCGTGGTGATGCTGAAAGGCGTCACCTGAAGTCTGTAGCGCACGGTGAGCGAGTTGTCGCCGGTGTCGGTGACCTTGACGTCGAAGTTGTAGGTGCCAGCCTGCGTCGGAGTGCCGCTGAGCAGGCCCGCCGAGTTGAGCGTCAGGCCCGGCGGCATTTGGGAGGGATTGGGCGCGGACCAAGTGTACGTGCCGGTGCCTCCCGCCGCCGTGAAGGTGAATGCGTAAGGCGTGGAGACAAGAACCCTAGGCAGGCTAGTCTGCGAGAGCATCGACAGCGGGGTCACCGTCAGGGTGATCGCGCGATCGAACGTCTGCGGAGTCGGAGTGCTGCTGTCGGTGACGCGAATGGTGGTGTTGTAGACGCCCGGCGTGGTGACGAGGCCCATGAAGCCGCCCGTAGCGCTGGTAGACGGGCCGCTGGGCAACGGCTGCCCGGTCTGCACCCGCATGCCGGGAACCGGCGTCGCACTCGGTGCATACGAGTAAGTATAGGGTGGCACGCCGCCGGTGGCCGTCAGCTCATGGGTAATGACTCCTGCGATGCTGGGTCCGAGCGTCGGGCCGAAGGACAGCGACAAGGGCGGGCCGCCTCCCACGGGGTAGATGGAGATGTTGAAACTCGCCGTCCGCCAGGTGTTGCCGGCGGCGTCCGTCAAGGTGATGCTGAAGCTGTAGTAGCCGGTCGAGCCCGGCGTCCCGTTGATCACGCCAGTGGTACCGTTGAGGCTCAAGCCCGGGGGCAGGGCGCTTCCCAACGCGAGGCCGAGCGTCACCGCACCCACGTTGCCGGAGTACGTGATCGTCGTCGAATACGCCGTCCCGGGGTTCGTCCACGGCAGGGTCGTGCTGGAGGTGACCGCCAAGGGAGTCACGTTGAGCCGGAATTCCTTGACGCCATAGTTGGAGAGGTTGAGGCTGTCGGCGGCGCGAATCAGGAACGAGTAGTACTTAGGTGGGTTCGGGGAGGTTTGGGTCGGTGTCCCGGAGAGCACACCGGTGTTGGGGTCGAGGCTAAGCCCCGGCGGGAGGGTCGAGCCAGCCTCCACACTCCACGAATAGGGGGAGGGCACGCAGCACGCCGCCAGCGTCGTCGAGTAGGACTGGTTCGGGGTGGTCGAGCCGAGGTCCCACCCCGTTCTGATCGAGATCGTGCTGGTGCCGCCGCCGATGTCGAAATGGAAGCTTCGGATGTAGGTCGGCGGGGCGGTGTCGGCAATGCTGAACTGAGCGCTGGGATTCGAGTTTTCAAGCGGGATCCCGCTGACGATTCCGGTGGCCGGGTCGAAACTCAGGCCGGCTGGCAGCTTGCCGCTCACCATCGTCCAGGTGTATGGCAGCGTGCCGCCGATGATACGCATATTGGCCGAATAAGGCTGGCCGCGCGTGCCATTCGGGATGCCGCCCCAGGGGTCAAACACCATGTCCACCACGCGCACCGTGTAGGTGCGGCTCACCGTGTTGGCGGGCGAGGCGCTGTCGGTGACCGTCAGCGTGACCTGGTACTCGTACTCGTCAGGTCCAACAAGCTGGCTCAGCCTCGTAGGCGTGCCCCAGAGCTCGGCGCTGGCCGGGGGACAGTCAGAGCCGACAGCGGCCCCAACCCGCAATGACAGTCCCGGCGGCAAGCCGGTGGCGTTCCAGGCATAAGGCGCCGTACCCCGGCTGGCAGAGAACTGCTGGATGCGCGGGTAACCCAGCGAGAAATCGTCGAGATTGGACGCCGTGTCGATCCTCGGAAGGATGGGCGGCACGCCCACGACGTTCAACGAAAACTGCTTGGTGTAGTACCGGGCAGCGGTGTCCGTGGCCGTGATGCTGAAGTTCCAGGTGCTCGCGCCGGTGGGAGCGCCGGTGAGCTGGCCGTCCGAGGTCAGGATGATTCCGCCCGGAAGCCCGCCGCTCGTGCTCCACGTGCAACCGCCCGTGCAGTTCAAAGCCGTCAGCGTCTGGCTATAAGCGGAGTTCTGCGTGCCGTTGGGCAGCATGCCCGGAGTCGTGATCTGAATCGCCCATACCCGAAGGTCGAAGGTGCGGGAAACGGTGTCCAGGCCGTCCGACATGGTGATGGTGATCTGGTTCGTGGCGGCCGTCGTGGGAGTGCCGGACAGCACGCCGCCCGAGGTGAGCGAGAGCCCGCTGGGCAGCGTCGTCCCCGGCAGGACTCCCCAGGTGACCGCCTCCAGGCCGGCGTTGCTGAAGGTGTAACTGTAAGGCACACTCTCGAAAGCGTGCGGCAGCGGACTGACGTCCTTGATCGTCAGCTTGACGATCTTCATCGTGAAGGCCTGGGAGACGGATTGCGCTCCGCTGGTCACTTGCAGAGTGAACGGGTAGGTGCCGGGCTTGGTGGCCAGGCCGATGATTCCCGCCGAGGCCTCCGCCGGGAAGGGCGGGGCTTTATCGGTGCGCAGGGAAAGTCCGTCTGGCAGGCTGCCGCTGATGAGACTCCAGGTGTAAGAGCCGGTGCCTCCGCCCGCGATCAGAGCCGTCTGTACCGGGCCGATCGGCCACACGCCCAGATCACTCGGCGTGCTGATGTACAGCGGCGGGATCACCCCCTGCGGATAGATCATGATCTGGAAACTCCGCGTGACTGTCCCGCCCGTGCCGCTATCGGTGGCGATGATGTCGAAGAAGTAGGAACCGGCCGCCTGTGGCGTCCCGCTGATGACCCCGGTGGGGGAGAGGCTGAGATTGAGCGGCAGGGCGTGCCCGGTTTTCAGGGAGTAGGTCACCGTGCCCGTGGCGCCGGTCACCGCCAGCGTCGTCGAATACGAGGTGTTGACGTTCCCATAAGGCAGCACGTCCGAGACGCTGGTGCGAAGCGGCGTGACGTTCAGCCGGAAAGTGCGGATGCCAAAGTTGCCCAGGCTGTCGGTGGGCTGCACCGAGAAGAAGTGAGTGCCCGCGGTGCCCGGCGTGGTTCCGCTCAACACGCCCGCCGAGGAGAGGCTCAGCCAGGCGGGCAGGCCGGTCGCAGTCCAGGTGTAGGGTCCGGTGCCTCCGCTGGCGGTCAAGGTCCGGGAGTAAGCCTGGTTGGGGTTGATGTTGCCCAAGTCGGAGCCCTGGTCGATGCTGACCTGGGTGGGCAGAGTGGTGTTGATCCGGACCCCGCTGCCGCGGGTGAGGCTGTTCCCGGCCGCGTCGGTCACTCGCAGCCGGAACCAGAACCAGCCGGTCTCCGTGGGTGTCCCGGTCACCTGCCCAGATGCATCCATGCTCAAGCTGTTCGGCAGGCCGCCCGTCACGATGCTGTAGGTGTAAGGCTGGGTTCCGCCCAAGACGCGGATCTTTTGGCTGTACGGGAGGCCCAGCGTGCCGTCAGGCAATCCGTCGGCAGTGAGGTTGGAGACGCGCACCGTGAACATTCGGGCGGTAACCTGCGCCGGCGAGGAGCTGTCGGTGGCCCGGAGGGTGAAGGTGTACGTGCCCACCGCCGTGGGCGTGCCGGCCAGCAGGACGCCGGCATTCCTCCGGTCAGGCCGGAGATCCACCGGCGTCTGCAAGCTGAGGCCGGGGGGCAGGCTGCCTGAGACTAAGGACCAGCTATAGGGTGGCGTGCCTCCGCTGATCTCGATGGACCAGTCGCTGATCTGCTCCCCAATGATGTAATCCTCCAGGCTGGCCGTGGTGATGCTCGGCGCGGTCAGCGGTACGCCCACCACACCCAGCGTGTAGTGGTTCCACAACCGGGCGCCGGTGCTGTCGGTGACCCGGATGTTGAAGCTCGAGTAGCTGGGACCGGTGGGTGTGCCGCTCAGCACGCCAGTCGAGCTGTTCAGACTCAGCCAGCCCGGCGTGCAGCAACGCAGGGAGAACGTGTACGGCGGCGTCCCTCCAGTCACCACGATGGTCTGGCTGTAAGCAACATTCTGCGTGCCGTTGGGCAATGTGGCCGGGCTGGAGATCCGTATCGGCGAGATGTAGATCCGCATGCCGCGACTGAAGGTCCCGGTCGAGTCGGTGATATTGACGTTGAAATTGTAGTTGCCGGCCACGGTGGGGGTGCCGGTGATGTCGCCCGTCGTGGCGTTCAGGCTGAGGCCGGTAGGCAGCAGGGAGCCCGGCTGGAGGGCAAAGCTCACCGAACCGGTCCCGCCCGCCGTGGTGATCTGCTGGCTGTAGGGCACGCCCACCGAGCCGTCCGGAAACTCGGTGCTACTGGTCATCACCAGGCCGGAGACCTTGACACTGAACGTCTTGCTGGCGTTCTGGGCGCCGCTGGTCACCTGCACGGTGCAAGGGTAGGTGCCCGGGGTAGTGGCCACGCCGAGCAGGCCGGCCTTTGCGGTCCAGTTCGATGAAACGTCCGTTCGGAGCGCCACGCCGGGAATGTTGCAGGAAGTCGGGCTCCAGGTGTAGGTCCCGGTTCCGCCGGTGGCCTCCAGCGAGGCTTCCACCCGACCGATCGTCCAAAGTTGATCCCCCGTCGTGATGTACAGCGGCGGGACAGTGCCCGCCGGATAGACCAGCAGGGTGAAGGAGCTGGTGGTTGTCCCGCCCGTGCCGCTGTCGGTGGCAATGACGTCGAAGAAGTAGGAATCGCTCAGCGATGGGATGCCGCTGATCACGCCGGTGGCACTATTGAGGCTGAGGCCGGGCGGCAGCGCATGCCCCGGCCTCAAGGACCAGGTTACCGTGCCGGTCGCGCCGCCCACCGTGAGTGTCGCCGAGTAGGCGCTGCTGACGTTGGCGTAAGGCAGCACGTTGGACACGGCGAACCAGAGCGGCGTCACGTTCAGCCGGAAAGTGCGGACGCCATAGCTGCCCAGGCTGTCGGTAGCCCGCACCGAGAACACGTAGATGCCGGCGGTTCCTGGCAGGGTCCCGCTCAGGGTGCCGGTCGCTGACAGCGTGAGCGTGCCAGGCAGAGTGCTGCCCAGTTCCAGCGTCCAGGTGTACGGCGCCGTGCCTCCCCAGGCCAAGAATGTCCGGTTGTAGCCTTGGTTCGGGCCGGCGGTACCGAGATCCGAGCCATCGTTGATTTGGACTTGCGCGGGCGAAGGACCGTTGATGCGGATGCCGTTGCCTCGCGTCATGCTGTTGCCGGCCGAGTCGGTCACTCGCAACAGGAACCAGAACCACTCGCCGCTTTCTGTCGGCGTGCCGGTCACCTGCCCCGAGGCATCCATCGTCAGGCCGTTCGGCAGGGCTCTTTGCACGATGCTGTACGTGTAGGGCTGCGTTCCGCCCAGGATGCGCAGCCTCCGGCTGTAAGGCACGCCCAGGATGCCGTCGGGCAAGTTTTCAGGGGACAGGGCGGAAACACGTACCGTGAACTGCCGGCCCGTGGTCTGCGCAGGCGAAGAACTGTCGGTCGCCTGGAGGGCGAAAGTGTAGGCGCCGACCGCGGTGGGTGTCCCGGCCAGCATTACGCCCCAATTCATCAGGTAGGGCCGCAGCGAGGTCGGGACTTGCAGGCTGATGCCTGGGGGCAGCGCGCCGGAGACCACCGACCAGGTATAAGGCGGCGTGCCTCCGCTGATGCTCACCACCATCCAATCCCGCTGCTCCCCGATCGTGTAGTCCTCTAGCGTCACGGTGTTGATCACTGGCACGGTCAGCGGAACACCGACCACGCCGAGGGTGTAGTGCTTGCGCAACTGGGCCCCGGTGCCGTCGGTGATGACAAGGGGGAAGCTCCAGTAGCCAGGACCGGTCGGCGTGCCGCTCAGAACGCCGGTGGTGCTGTTCAGGCTCAGCCAGCCCGGCGTGCAGCAGGATACCGGCGAGCAGCAGCCCAGGGAGAACGTGTAGGGCAGGGTCCCCCCAGCCACCGCGATCGTCTGGCTGTAGGCAACGTTCTGCGTGCCGTTGGGCAGCGTAGCCGGGCTGGTGATCCGCATGGGCGAGATGTAGATCCGGAACCCGGCGCCGAACGTCCAGGTGCTGTCGCTGATATTGACCTGGAAGTCATACAGTCCAGCGGTGGTGGGAGTGCTGCTGATCCGGCCGGTCGAGGAGTTCAGGCTCAGACCCGGGGGCAGGAAGTGGCCGGGCGCCAGAGTGAGCGACACTGTCCCGGTCGCGCCCGTGGTGGTGATCTGCTGGCTATAGGGCACGCCGACCGAGCCATCCGGGAATTCCCAGTTGTTGGTCACCACGAAGCCGTAGACCTTGACGGTGAAAGTCTTGGTGGCGGTCTGGGCGCCGCTGGTCACCTGCACACCGCAACTGTACGTGCCCGGGGTGGTGGCCACGCCGAGCAAGCCGGCTTGGGCGGTCCAGCCCGACGACACGTCCGTCCTGAGCGCCACGCCGGGGATGTTGCAGGAGGTCAGGCTCCAGGTATAGGTGCCGGTTCCGCCGGTGGCATCCAGCGGCGTCTCGACCCTGCCGATCGACCAGGTTTGGTCCCCGGTGTTGATCCACAGCGGGGGAGCCCCGCCCGGAGGGTACACCGAAACGTTGAAATAGCCCGTCATGGAGCGGCCGGTCCCGCTGTCAGTGGCCACCGCGTTGAAGAAGAACGCTCCGGTGAAGGTGGGCGTCCCGCTCAGAATGCCGTTGGATGCCAGCGTCAGCCCCGGAGGGGCCACGCTCCCAGGTTGGAGCGACCAACTGATCGTCCCGGTCCCGCCCGCGGCGGTAAGCTGGGTGCCATACGAGCTGCTCACGTTGGTCCACGGCAGTTGCGAATTGGTGAGGATCTGGACCGGTGTGACCTGAAGCTGGAAGGCGCGTACCGCAAAGTTGTTCGCATTGGCCGTGTCGGTGGCGCGCAGGGAAAACGTGTAGCTGCCCATCGCCGCGGGCGTGCCGCTCAGCGTGGCGCCTGTAAGGCTCAGACCCGCCGGCAGCGTGCTTGGCGGCTCGAGCGTCCAGTTGAAGCTCCCCGAGCCGCCACCGGCTGAGAAGGTCCGCGAGTAGGGCTGGTTGACCATGATGTCCCCCAGCCAGTTGCCGTCGTTGATCCAGACGGTCGAGGGCGGGCTCGTCCAGACATTGATCCCCACGCGGCGGATCAGTTCTCCCCCCGCGCCGTTCATCCTGACGTGGGGCGAAAAACTGCCGGTCTCGGCCGGCGTGCCGGTCACCTGCCCGGAGGAATCCATGGTGAGCCCACTGGGCGGCGCGCCCTGCACGATCGCGAGTGTGTACGGCGGATCGCCGCCCAGGACCCGCACCTTCTGGTTGTACGCCACCCCGTAGGTCGCATCCGACAGGCCGTCGCGGTTCAGTGGCGAGACGCGCAGCGTGAAGGGGCGAGAGGTGCTCTGCGAGGGTGCGGAGCTGTCGGCAGCCGTAAGCGTGAAGCTGTAAGACCCCACCGAAGTGGGAGTACCCATCAGGGTGAGTGCATTGTTCGCCCAGTTGGGTGGATTGGCCGACGGGTTCAGCAGGCCCATGCCTGGCGGCAAGCTGCCCGAGGTCAGGCTCCAGGTGTACGGCGGCTTGCCGCCGGAAACGAATATGGAGTAGCCGCGCTGCTGACCGATGGTCGCGTCCACCAAGCTGACCGTGTCGATCGAGGCCAGGGTGAGCGGCGTGCCCACCACACCCAAGGCGAAGTTTCGCCGCGCAGAGGCGCCGCCTGAGTCCGTAACGGTCACTTGCAACTGCCAGTAGCCAGGCCCGTTCGGCGTCCCGCTCAGCACGCCCGTGCTGCTGTTGAGCGCGATCTCGCCCGGCGGACAGCAGCCGAGCGAAAACGTGTACGACGGAGTGCCACCCGTGACCGAAATGGTCTGGCTGTACGGGACTCCCTGCGTGCCCACCGGCAACTGCACCGGGGTGGTGATGTTGAGCTTCGAGATGTAGATCCGCGCGTTGCCGCCAGTCGTCGAAATCCCGTCAGTGACCGAGAAGTTGAAGTCGTAGGTTCCAGCGGTCGTCGGTGTGCCGCTGATCAGCCCGTCACCGGCCAGAACCAGGGGGGGAGGCAGGGAGCCCGAATGGAAGGCGAACGTCAGCGGCGCAACGCCGCCCGTGGCGGTAACCCGCTGGCTATAGGCCACCCCCTCCGAACCGTCCGGCAACTCCCAGTTGCTCGTCACGACCAGGGTGAAAACGGTGATGTTGATGAGCTTGGTCGTGATGCCGCTGGCGCCGTCGGTCACGCGGACCGTGCACGGGTAGGAGCCCGCAGTGGTCGCGACGCCGATTAGGCCGGCGGTCGCGCTCCACCCCGACGGCACGTCGGTACGCAACGCCAGTCCCGGAACCGCGCAACTGACCAGGCTCCAGGCGTAAGGAGGCACGCCGCCAGTGGCTTCCAACGGGACTTCGACCCTCCCGACCGAGAAGGACTGGTCCGAGGTGGTGATGATCAACTGCGCCAGCAGGCTGGCACTCGATAACAACAACAGGCAGACGGAGCGTAAATGCACGGATGATATGCGCCACATGGGCCCCAACCCTCCGATAGCGCGCGTAGTACCGCCCGAGGCGGCTTCAGAGCGTCACCAAGTATATCACCGTTTCGCTCAGTGTCAAGGACGATTTGGGCGGGCCGGGTACTTCATGTCATACCCTTCAGCATCCGAATGGGTGGCACGGGAGTTTGTCGGCGCCGGGCGGCCGAGTTTAGTAGTTACCGACCTTAATAACCGGATATCCCGTACGCCTCCATGACTTGTCCGCACCCCACCCGGTTGCGCGCCGTCTCGTACCCCACCGCCATCGCCTCCCCCCCAGCGGGCACCCGGTCACGGCTCGGCAACCGGCCCGCTGGCCGGGCCGGCGACCGGGCGCTGGGGTGCCGCCCGGACGCGCCTCCCACCCGTAAGAACAAGGCCTCCCGGTTGGGAGGCGGCGTGCGGCTCGACTATAATTGTGGAAATCGCAGGCTATCGCGACGTGACGTTGATCTACAACCCTTGCGCAGGGGCTCTGCGCTGGCGGCGCCGCAGCCGTGTCCGCGCGGCCGTGGCCGTGCTGGAAGCTCACGGATACCGCGTCACGGTGCGTCCCACGACCGGCCCCGGGACGGCCGGGACGCTGGCCCGGGAGCGCCTCGAGGCCGGGTCCGACCTGATCCTGGCGCTGGGCGGCGACGGCACGCTGAACGAGGTCGCCAACGGCATGGTGGGTAGCGCGGTCCCCCTGGGGATGCTGCCGGCGGGCACCGCCAACGTCCTGGCGCGGGAAGTGGGCCTGGGAGCGAACGCGCTCGAGGCGGCGCGGCGCATTCCCGAGTGCGTGCCGCAGCGGGTGGCGGTGGGGCGGTTGCGCACGGACGGCGGCGCCCGTTCCCGTCACTTCCTGTTGATGGCCGGAGTGGGTTTCGACGGCCACATCGTCTACCACCTCCACCTGGGTCTGAAATCGAAGCTGGGGCAGCTCGCCTACTGGGTCGGCTCGCTGCGGCAGGTATTCCGGCGCCCGGAGGAGTTCGACGTGCGCATAGGCGAGCGGCGCTTCCGCTGCTCGTTCGCCCTGGCCAGCCGGGTGCGCAACTACGCCGGGTACCTGGAGATCGCTCGCCACGCCTCGATCCTGGGAAGCGACTTTGCCGTGGTGCTCTTCGAGGGCCGGTCCACCTTCCGGTACTACGCCAGGTACCTGCCGGCGGTGCTGGCGGGAAGCCTCCCGCAGGTCAAAGGGATCACCGTACTGCGGGCCGGGAAGCTCACCTTTTCCGCCGCGGGCGATCAGCCGATCCATGTTCAGGTGGACGGCGAGTACGCGGGGCGCCTGCCCGCCAGCGTCGAGGTGGTGCCCGAGGCCTTGACGTTGCTGGTACCACCGGAGTTCCTGAGCGCCGATCGCTCGCGACAAGCACCATGGATCCCCTGCCACACGCCCTCACCGGAGCCGCCCTGAGCCGGGCCGGGTTGAACCGCTGGTGCCGCTGCGCAGCGCCGGTGCTGGTGCTGGCGGCCGCCACGCCGGACATCGACGTCGTGACTTCGTGGTGGGGCTCGACCATCTACCTGCACTACCACCGGCATCTGACCCACTCGCTGGTGATGATGCCGCTGACGGCCCTGCTACCCCTGCTACCCCTGCTGGTGGTGGGGCTGGCGAGCGGCAAAGGCTTCGACTGGAAGCGGGCGTATGGGCTGGCGCTGGTCGGCGTGGCCTCGCACATCGCCATCGACTGGACCAACAGCTACGGCGTGCGCCCGTTCCTGCCGTTATCGGATCGCTGGTATCATCTCGACATCATCGGCCTGTACGATCTGTGGCTGTGGGCCGTGCTGCTGCTGGCGGCGTTGGCGCCGCTGCTGGCGCGGCTGGTCAGCTCGGAGATCGGGGCGCGGCCCGGCTCGGGGCGCGGCCTGGCGATGTTCGCCCTGCTGTTCTTTGCGGGCTTCGGCCTGGCGCGTTACCTGCTGCATGACCGGGCCGTGGCGGCGCTGGAGTCCAGGCTCTACCAGGGGACCACGCCTCGCAGCGTGGCGGCCTTCCCTGGCCGGTCGGACCCGTTTCTGTGGCGAGGTGTGGTGGAGACGGACGGCTTCTACTCCCTGCATGAGGTGAACCTGCGCGAGGAATTCGATCCCACGGCCGGGCACACTTTTTACCGGACCGAACTCGGCGCCGCGGAGACCGCGGCCTGGGAGGCGGCCCGCCGCACCGAGGCCTTCCGCGTCTTCATGCAGTTCGCCCGCTACCCGTGGCGGCGGTTCGTTCCCCTGGAGGAGCCGGAGCAGGCCGTGCGGGTCGAGGTGATCGACCTCCGCTTCGGCGATCCCCTGCGGCCGGCCTTTGTCGTCGCCGCCGTGGTCGGCGCCGGGGGCCGCGTCTACGAATCCGGGTTTAGCTTCCGCTACCCGGCAGAGCGCAGGGCCGCCCGCACGCCTCGGCTATAATGTTGTAGTTTGGCGGCCGTAGCGGCTCAGGCCGCCGGCGACAGCAACGCGAGCGCGGACTGCGCCAGCGGGCCCCGCCCACGGGGAGCGGGGCAGTTGCCAGTACTGGAGAGGTGGGCATGGATACTCAAAGCGTCGTGCGCGTGGTTTCTGCCATCCTGGCCGTGATTCTGGTCATCATCATCGTGGTGCGGAGAAAGGCCAAGACCAAGAAGAAGGACGAAGAAGACTTTTAGCGGCTTGTTGAAAAACGCCCTGCACAAGCGTATGGTGCGTCGCCCAAGGCGCATTCTCGCCGCGGGCGCCAGTTCCGCCCGGGTGAGCGGGGAAGCCCCCGCCGTCCCAGGTGCGGCGCGTTCGGTGGACCGCTTCTTCGAGCTCTCCCTGGTGGGGCTGCTGGCCAGCGGCCTGCTGGCCCTGGCCAGCTCCGGCTACCTGGATGCGCCCGCCTTGATCCTGGCCGCGACGGGGTTGCTGCTGCGGGTCACGGTGGTGACCGGCTTGTTGCGCCCGCGTTTCAGCGGGCGCGCGCTGATGTCGTTGGCGCTGGCGGGCGTGGCCTTCTGGTCTGTCGATTACCCGCTGCTGAGCCGGGCGCTGTTGCCCGCCGGGCTGCATCTGCTGTTCTTTCTGCTGGCGTTGGGAGTGGCGGCTGTGCCGCCGGGGCGGGGCCACTGGCTGCTGGCGATCACCGCCTTTCTGGCGCTGCTGGCGGCCTCCTGGCTGTCCACCCACCTGTATTTCCTGGCGGCCCTGGCTGCATTCCTGCTGTTCTCGGTAGCGGCCTTCGCCGGGGCGGAGGTGCGGCGCTCGGCGCGCAAGGCGCGCCAGGTTGTGCCGGGACCCGCCCGGGGGCTGCCCTGGCGGCTGGCGGCGCTGAGCGGCATTCTGGCGGTGGGGATACTCGCACTGACGGGCGGCATGTTCTTCGTTCTGCCCCGCACGGCGCAGGTGGCTTTTCAGAGGCTGGCGCCGGACCGCGCGCGCCTGCCTGCCTTCACCGACGAGGTCCTGCCGGGGCAGATTCCCCGCCTCCGGCAGCGTGACGCACTGGTGATGCGCGTGCGGTTCTACGGCGGGCAGCCCGCCGCGGAGCTGAAGTGGCGCGGCGAGGCGCTGTCCCGCTTCGACGGCCGGCGGTGGTACAACCCGCCCCAGGCCGGCGAGCGCCTGGTGGCGCGCGACGGGCTGATCCAACTGGCCGACAACCGCCAACTGTGGCGCCCGGGACCGCGCATCACTTGCGAGGTCCGGCTGGCCCCGATGGCCTCCGATACTCTGTTCCTGGCGGGCACGCCGGAATTCCTGCGGATCAACGCCCCCGAAGTGGTGCGCACCGCGGGCGGCGGGGTGCACCTGAGTTCCGGGACTTCCGAGGGGCTGCGCTACGCGGTCCACAGTCTGGCGGAAGCCGCGCCGCCGGCGGCGGCGGAGGTTGCGGGCCCGGACGTTCCGAAAGGCGGCTGCTGCCTGGAGCTGCCGCCCCTGGAACCTCGCATCGCCGAGCTGGCGCGCCGCCTGACCGAGGGGCAGCCGTCGCAGGAAGGCCGCGCGCGGGCCCTGGAGGAGCACTTGCTCCGCCACTACGCCTATACCGCCAAGCCACCCTTCGAGCCTGGGGCCGACCCGCTGGCGGGTTTCCTGTTCCGCCACCGCCAGGGCCACTGCGAACTGTTCGCCTCCGCCATGGCGGTGATGCTGCGGGCGGTGGGCATTCCCTCGCGCGTGGTCACCGGCTTCGCCAGCGGCGCCCTCAATCCGGTCAGCGGCTGGCAGGTGATTCGCGCCTCTGACGCGCACACGTGGGTGGAGGCTTGGCTCCCCGGCCGCGGCTGGACCAGCTTCGATCCCACGCCGCCCACCAGCGTCCAGGGAACGCCGCCGATGTGGCGCCGGCTGGCCTGGTACGTGGATGCCGCCGAGACCTTCTGGGAGGAATGGGTGTTGCGCTATGACCTGAACCGGCAGGCGGTGTTGGCCTCCAAGATGGAAAGCTCGGGGCGGAACCTCTCCACCCGCTGGCGCGACCGCGTGTGGGCCCGGGCCGCACAGCTCTCACAGGCGCTGGCGGCCTGGAGCTGGCGCCACGCCGTGGGGGCGCTCGTGCTGGTGGCGCTGGCGCTCTCGGGCGTGTGGCTGGCTGGCAGGGTCCGGTCCCGCTGGGAAACGGGCCGGCGGCTGCGCCGGATCGGACGCGGGGCGGGCCGGCCTTCGGATGCCGGTCTGCTGTATGAACGCATGCTCGCCGTGCTGGCCCGCCGCGGATTCAGCCGGCCGTCCTGGCAGACGCCCCTGGAATTCGCGCGCCTGCTGCCAGCTTCACAGGCGGCCGACTGGGTGGGCGAATTCACCCGGGCGTACAACGAAGTGCGCTTCGGCCAGCGGCTCCAGGCTGCCGGGCGCATGACGCTGTTGCTCGGGCAGATCCAAAGGGCCCAGTGGCCGCAGAGAGGACGTTAAGAGTAGGTGCGCCGGATGCTCGCACCCACTTGCGCCAGCTTCACGAACCGGGCCTTGGCGCGGGTCTTCAGCAACCGGAACTGAGTCTCGGTGAGAGCCATCTCCAGGCAGATCTGCTGCTTGCTTTGCTCCAGCAGATAGAAACGCGTCAGGACCTCCCGGTCTCGTCGCGAGAGGCCGCGCAGGATCTCCTTCATGATCTCCGTGCGTTCCTGGGCCGCGGCCTGCTCTTCGGGGTTGCCCCCGCGGGCGCCGGCGGCGCTGGCGCATTCCAACCCCACCTGCCGGCTGCGGCTCTCCACCCTGCGGCCGATCTGGTTGGCGATCATGTGGCGGACCACCGTGCGGATATAGCCGGGCAGGCGCGCCGGGTCGCGCAGCTCTCCGCGGCGGATGGCCTGCACGACGATCAGCAGGGCGTCGTGGACCCGGTCGTCGGCCTCTTCCGGTCCCAGGTGGCGCGCGACAAAAAAGCGGATTCCCCGGTAAAAGACTTTGCACAGCTCTTCGATTCCTGCCGGGTCTCCGTTCCGGATGCGCTCCACATACTCGGTAGAGTGGGCCTGAACCTGCTCCGTTTGCATCGTGCTGCCTCTCGCGACGCGCCCGCCCGAAGGCGAATGGCCCAATATTAGGGAATCCTCAGGCTCAGCAATACTAGGGATATCCCCAGTTAACCGGCAGAAAATTCCCAGCCGCGGCGCCGGCGGTTACAGGCTGACCAGGCCGTGCTGAATGGCGTAGCGGGTCAGCTCGGCGGTGGTGCGCAAGCCCAAGCGTTCCACCAGCCGGGCCTTGTGGTATTCCACGGTCTTGGGCGAGACGTTCAGCAGCCCGGCAATCTCCTTGGTGGAGTGACCCTCGGCCACCAGTTGCAGGATCTCGCGCTGGCGCGAGGACAGGTCGGCGGGCGAAGCGCTGTGCAGGGTGGGAGATTCCAGCACCGAGCCGAGCATTTCCTTGGCCACCAGCGGGGTCACGTAGTAGCGGCCCTTCAGGACCTCCTGGATGGCGGTGATGAGCTCGGAGGCCGCCGAGCGCTTGAGCAGGTAGCCGGAGGCGCCCGCGCGGAACGCCTCGGTGACGTAAGCCGGGCTGGCGTGCATGGTCAGGAAGACGATCTTGCTTTCCGGCAACATCTTGCTGAGCTGGTGGGCGGCGTCGATGCCGTTGAGCAGGGGCATGGAGATATCCAGCAGGATCACGTCGGGCTTGAGCTGCTGGGCCCGGCGCAACAGCGTGCGGCCGTCCTCGACGGCCTCCACCAAGTCGAAGTGGGGCTCCAGCAGCTTGCGCAGGCCCTCCAGTACCAGCGTGTGGTCATCCGCCAGCAGCAAACGTGGGCGCCTCATGTGACCTCGCCAGGCCAGGGAACCCGTACGTCCAGACGGGTGCCGCCGGAACGGGAACGCAACGCCAGGCTTCCTCCCACCAGGCGCACGCGTTCCTCCATGCTGATAATTCCCAGTCCCCCTTTCGCTTCCATGCTCCCGGGGTCGAAGCCGACGCCGAAATCGGTGATGGACAGGTGCAGGCCCTGGCGGCCGCCCGACAGGACCACCGTGGCGCGCGGCGACTGCGAGTGCTTGGCGACGTTGCGAAGCCCTTCCTGGGCCGCCCGGTAGAGGCACAGCGCCACGTCCTGCGAAAGCCTCGCCGGCAGGTCGCGGCAGATGAACTTCACGCGCACGCGGTGGCGCCGCGCGAACTCCGCGCAGTACGTTTTCAGGGCCACCCCCAGGCCCAGGTGCTCGATGATGGTCGGATGCAACTGGTAGGCCAGGCGGCGCAGGTCATCCGACAGCGCCACCACCTCCTTGCGCAGCGCTTGCAGCCAGGCGCGGATGGAATCGTGGGCGGGCGGCAGCTTCTGTTCCACCGCCTCGGCTTCCACCGCCAGCATGGCCAGCCTCTGGTTCAGGTCGTCATGCAGCTCCCGGGACAGGCGCCGCCGCTCCTCTTCCTGCGCCCGGAACAGACTGGCGGCCAGGGCGCGCAGTTGCTCGCTGCTGCGTTGCAGGGCGGCTTCGCTGTCCCGCAGCGCCTCCTCGGCCCGTTTGCGGTCGGTGATGTCGCGGGCGATGCCCTGCACGCCCACCGGCCGGCCCTCCTGAAACAGCAGGCACGTGCTGAACTCGAGCACCGGTTGGCGGCCGTCCTTGGTCAGGATGGGCAGTTCATAGGTGGTGCTCTCGCGCCCGCCCAGCTTGGCCCGGAACATCTGGTGGGCCGCGTCCACAGCCTCCGGGGCCACCAGTTCGGTGGCAGGCTTGCCCAGGAGCTCCTTGCGGCGGTAACCGCTAATGCGTTCTCCGGCCCGGTTGACTGATGTGACCAGCAGGTTGAGATCGGCCGTGAAAACCAGATCGGTGGCGTTCTCGAACAGGTGCCGGTAGCTCTGCTCAGCGACTTGACGCGCCTCCGCGGCCCGGGTGCACTGCGCGACCTCCGCCCGCAACTGCTGGTCGGCGCGCGCCAGTTCACAGGTTCGGACTGTCAGCTCCTCCCGCGTCTGGCGCAAGGTCTCCTGAAGCTGGCCGAGCCGCTGGAGCGCTTCCTTCAGGTCCGTTCTCGGTTCTGCGGCGAAACTCATAGGCATGCAGAAGTATTTGCGCAGTCTCTGGCCGCCCGAAACCCGGGCTCCATCGTTACATTATTGTATGTTAATGAACCCTGTGCTACCGTCGTGACTTGAGGACTCCATGCAGCGGCGGAAATTCCTTCTCGGCGGCACCGGTCTGGCAGGACTGGGAGCGCTCAATACTCTTCCATACCATCTGTACGCCGGAGCAGTCAAGAAGTTCGCCAGCAATCGCGTCCAGGTGGGGCCGATGCGGGTCGGGCTCAGCCTCCTGGCCATAGGCACCGGAACCAACGGCGTGGGAGGCAGCTCGAACCAGACCCGCAAGCTGGGGTTGGGCGGGCTGGCCGACCTGCTGGCCGCCGGGTACGATCAAGGCGTCACCTTCTGGGATTCCGCCGATCAGTACGGCACGCACCCGCACCTGAAGGCTGCGCTGAGGCGGGTGCCGCGCGAGAAGATCACCATCCTCAGCAAGACCCACGCTTCCGGCGAGCGGGAAATGCGCGCCGACCTGGACCGCTTCCGGCGCGAGCTGGGCACCGACTACATCGACATCCTCCTGCTGCACGCCATGATGGACGGCACCTGGCCCGCGCACTGGAAGGGCGCCATGGCTGCGCTGGAGGAGGCCCGGCAGAAGGGAATCGTCAAGACCCATGGCATTTCCTGCCACAGCCTGGAAGCCTTGAAGACCGCCGCCAGCCACCCCTGGGCCCAAGTCAACCTGGTGCGCATCAACCCGGCCGGTGTAGCCATGGACGCCGACCCCGCCACCGTCATCCCGGTCCTCCGCCGGATGAAGGCCGCCGGCAAGGGCGTTATCGGCATGAAGATCCTGGGCCAGGGCCGGCTGGACCGCCGGGCCGACGAGTGTCTCCAGTTCGTGCTGGGGCTGGACGCGGTGGATTGCTTCACCATCGGGTGCGAGAGCCGCGCGGAGCTGGACGATCTGTTGAAGAGGATTCCGGCGGCCAGCGTGCGCGGGTAGAATTGGAGGCGGCGCCCCTAGCGGCCTTTTCTATGACCAGACGCTTCCTGCTCACCGTTCCCCTGCTGCTGGCCGGCGGGTGTCGGCGCCAGACCAGGAAGGTGGTGGGCGTCATCCCGCAGGGCCGCTCACACCTGTTCTGGCAGTCTATTCACGCGGGCGCGGTGGCCGCGGCCCGCCAGAGCGGCGTCGAGATCCTGTGGAACGCCCCCACCTCCGAGACCGACTACTCGGGCCAGATCCAGGTCATGGAGGCCATGATTAACCGGCGCGTGGACGCCATCGCCGTCTCCCCCATCGACAAGCAGATCATGGTGGGCGTGGTGGAGCGCGCCGCGCGCGAAGGCATCCCGGTGATTATCTACGACACGGGGATCGACACCGAGCGCATCGTCTGCCGCGTGGGCACCGACAACTACGCCGGGGGCCAGTTGGCCGCGGAGCGGATGGGGCAGATCCTGAACGGCAGGGGCGAGGTGCTGGTGGTCAAGTGTATGCCGGGCTCCGGCTCGACGCTGCTGCGCGAGCAGGGCTTCGAGGATACGCTGACCCGGAAGTACCCCGGCATGCGCATTGTGGACTGGCGCTTCGGCATGTCGGACTTCGCCAAGTCCCTGGCCGTGGCCGAGAACATGCTCACCGCCCACCCGGACGCCGATGGCATGTTCGCCTCGAACGAGACCGGGTCCGTCGGCGCCGCCCAGGCTCTGAAGGGCCGCCGCAGCAAGGTCAGGCTGGTAGGCTTCGACTGGAGCCCCACGCTGCTCGAGGACCTGAAAAGCGGCGTGATCGATTCCTTGGTGGTGCAGCACCCGTTCCGGATGGGCTACGAAGCGGTGATCGCGGCGGTCAGGAAGCTGCGCGGGGAAACGCCGCCCCGCCTGAACAACCTCCCCGCGCGGCTCATCACCCGCGAGAACCTGTCCGACCCCGACGTGCAGCAGCAGTTGAACCCGGATCTGAAGAAGTACCTGGGGTAGGGGCTACCTTCGCCCCGGCCGGAACCGCACGCAGTAGAAGCCGCCGATGGCCACCAGCAGCGCGCCCCACCAGACGCCGGTGTGCAGGTAGCGCATGGCCACCTGGGAGGCGGCCGGGTGGAACAGTTCCCAGATGCCCGCCCCCAGGATGAGCACGCCGTACACCGCCAGCAGCACGCCGATGAAGAACCAGATGGAAATGAAGTGTTTCTTCTCGCTCATCAGGCCGTCCCTTACCAGAAGATCACATTCAGCGCCACGAAGCCAATCCCCACCGCCGCCGCCCAGAAAACCGGCCGCTTGAACAGGGGGAACTGCCCTTCCGAGGGGATCACCGTCAGCCCGTAGACCAATCCCCTGAGCTCCGCTTCCGGCTTGGGCTTGGTGAACAGGGTGACCCCCACCGTCACCACCACGTTGACGATCAAAGACCACATGGCCCGGTAGATGTTGTCCGCCATGCCGGTCTTGGCGTGCGTCGACAAGGCCACGTACTGGATGGCGCTCGGATCCAGCCGCACCCACAACCACAAGCCGAA
>CAZIRH010000013.1:0-26789 GCA_964541065.1 uncultured Solibacteraceae bacterium | reverse complement strand
CCAAGGGCAGGATTCCAGTCAGCAGGATCCAGGTGTGCAGTTTCTACTGGGTCTACACGGGCTTTCCCAGCAACGTGTTCGAGGGCGTTCCGGACTCGGGCCGCTCTCACGCCATCGGGTACCACCAGGAGTGCTGCCGGCAGATGATGGCCGGGAGCATCGAAAGTGTCCCGCTCTACGACGAGCTGTTGCTCAAGTATCCTTACGCCGGCAGGAGTTTCATTCCCCAGGACCAGCGACTGCGGGACCGCGAAGCGCGCATCAAGCTGCTGGCCAGCGGCGAGGACTGTTCCGGCAAGGTCGTGGCGGTTTGCGACGACTCCATCGTCCGGGGAACGCAGGCGCAGACCGATCTGGTGCCGAAGCTCAGACAGGCGGGCGTGCGCGAAATCCATTTCCGGATCTCCAACCCCGAGCTGCGTTCGCACTGCCGGTGGGGCAAGACCACACGCAAAGGCGAGGTCCTGGCCGGCCGGATCCCGGCCATCGAGGATCGGGCGAAGTTCCTGGCGGTCGAAGGTCTGGAGTACAACACCATTGAGGATCTGGCCGAAGCCATTGGACGCCCAAAGGACAGCCTCTGCGTGGACTGCTGTCTGGACTGATGCCCGCGCGACCTGTGGTAGCCTGTAGGGATCTTCCGCTGAGAGGACATCACCGCCATGACCATCACCGAACTCAAGGCCGATACCCTGAACGCTAAGCAGTTCATCCAAGGCCAAATCCGCCAGATCGCGGAGACCGTTGGAGACGGCCTGGCCGTCACCGCCCTCTCCGGCGGCGTGGATTCCTCGGTCTGCACCATCCTCGGCCACCGGGCCTTGGGTGACAGGCTGAAGGCGTACTTCGTCGAGAACGGCCTGATGCGGCAGGATGAGCCGCGCAAGGTGGCCGAGCTGTTCGCCGGGTTCGGCATCACCGTCGAGATCGTCCCGGCCCAGAAGGAGTTCTTCGGCGCCCTGAAGGGGCTCGTGGATCCCGAACAGAAGCGGGAGGCGATCACCCAGACGTTCTACGCCAAGGTCTTTCGCCGGCTGGTCAAGAGAAGCGGCGCGCGATTTCTTTTGCAGGGAACCATCCTGACCGACGTCGAGGAGACGGTGGCGGGCATAAAGCGGCAGCACAACGTTCTGGAGCAGTTGGGCATCGATCCGCGGCGCGCGTTTGGCTACACGGTCATCGAGCCGGTGTTGCAGCTTCGCAAGGATGGCGTGCGAAAGGTGGCCAAGGCCCTCGGGCTGCCCAAGTCCGTCTATGCCCGCATGCCCTTTCCGGGACCCGCTTTGGCCGCCAGGGTGGTCGGCGAAGTTACTCCGGAAAGAATCGAGTTGGTCAGAAAGGCCACCGCCATCGTCGAGACCGAGCTGAAGAATGCCCAGGCCTTTCAGTACATGGCCATTCTGCACGAGGACCGTTTCCCGGGAATGCGCGCGGGTAAGCGGGATTTCGGGTTGCAGATCGAAGTCCGCTGCTGGCAAAGCGTCGATGCCAGAACCGCCCGCCCGGTGTGGCTGTCTCCCCGGGTACTGGAGAGGCTGGCCAGGCGGATCACGGGCGAGGTCCCCGGGGTAGTGAGCGTCACTTACAACATAGCGCCCAAGCCCCCCTCGACCATGGAAGCGGTCTGAGGCCCCGCCGGCGGCACATTCCATGATTTGGCTCTGTTTTCTGTTGCTGGCGGGCGCGCCGCCGCAAGTAGAAAAGCGCGGCGCGGCCGCATGGCCCACCGCCAACCACTACCGCATCCGAGTGGACTCGACCGCCGCCCGCGGCGTGCCGGTCCTGCTCGCCACCCAGCTTCCGGAGGAGTTCAATCCCGACTCGGTGCGGGTGCTGGCCGCCGGATCCGCGCGGCCCCTGCCCGCCAAAGTCGAGTGGAGGGTCCCCCAGGCGCGCATAAGCTGGCACTCCACCGGGGCACGCACTTACCAGGTCTACTTCGATCTCGGCGGCGACGGTGAGACGCGCCGCCTGGCGGAGCCCGCCATGGTAGGCGCCGGCGAACGGATCACCTACGGCCGTTCCGGCGTGCGGGGCAAGCTCGCGGTGGGCTTGTGGGCCTATCCAGCGCCGCTCGATCTCGACGGGGACGGTGCCATGGACCTGATCGTGAGCTGCACCGACCGGCCCTCGAGCGGCATCTACCTGTTCCGTAACCTCGGCTCGAACGTGCGGCCGCTGTTTGACCGCGCCCTCTGGCTCGGCCCCGGCCGCACGGACCTGCTGGCCGCCGACTTCAACGGCGACGGGGCCATGGACCTGGTCACCAAGGGCGGCTACTTCAGCGACGTGCGGCGCTACCGCCTGTCGCGGTTCGTCGCGGTCAAGCTGAAGCGCGACTACTACGTGGGGCGCGATGACGTCTGGTACCCGGTCGATTGGGACGGCGACGGCAAGCTCGACCTCCTGGTGGGCGTGAGCGACTGGCGCGACTACGGCTGGGACGACGCCTTCAACGCCCGCGGCGAGTGGACGCGTGGGCCCATCCACGGCTACGTGTTCTTCCATCGCAACCTCGGTACCAACCAGGAGCCCGTGTATGCCGACCCCGTCGCGCTAGAAGCCGGGGGCCGCCGGATCGACCTGCGCGGCAGCCCGGCCCCCCAGCCGGTGGATTGGTTCGGCCGCGGCCGGCTGGACCTGATCGGCGGCGACTTCATCGACACCGTGACGCTGTTCGAGAACACCGGCACGCGCACGCAGCCGGTGCTGGCAGCCGGCAGGCTCCTGGAAGTCAATGGGCAGCCCCTCAAGATGGACCTGTGCATGATCCAGCCGCGCGTGGTGGACTGGCACGGCGACGGGCGGCCGTCGCTCGTGGTGGGCGAGGAGGACGGGCGCGTGGCGCTCCTCGAGAACCTCGCTCCGCAGGGCGCGCCGCCGCGCCTGGCGCCGGCTCGCTACTTCGAACAACTCGACCCGTACCTGAAAAGCGGCGCCCTGGCCCGCCCCGTGGCCGTGGATTTCAACGGCGACGGCAAACTGGACCTCATCTGCGGCAACTCCGCAGGCTACTTGCAGTACTTCGAGAACGTGGGCACCCGCTCCGCGCCGGCCTTCGAGGACCGGGGGTATCTCGCGGCCGCCGGCGCCCTCATCCGCATCATGGCCGGCCCCAGCGGCTCGATCCAGGGGCCGGTCGAAGAGAAGTGGGGCTACACGAATCCCTCCGTGGCCGACTGGGACCTGGACGGCAAGCCCGACGTTCTGCTCAACAGCATCTGGGGCGAGGTGCTCTGGTATCGCAACGTGGGCACGCGCACCCGGCCTGCGCTGGCCGCCGCCGAGCGCCTCGAGGTGGAATGGGACGGCCCCGCGCCGAAGCCCGCCTGGAACTGGTGGAACCCGCGCGGCAAGCAACTCGTGACACAGTGGCGCACCACGCCCAAGGTCATCGACTGGAACCGCGACGGCCTGCCCGACCTGGTGATGCTCGACCACGAAGGGTATCTCGCCTTCTACCAGCGCTTTCGCCGGGAGGGCAGACTGAAGCTCAACCCGCCGCACCGCATCTTCCTGGACGCCCAGGGCCGGCCGCTGCTGCTCGCCGCGGGCCGCGCCGGCAAGAGCGGCCGCCGCAAGATCGAGCTGGCTGACTGGGACGGCGACGGGGATCTGGACCTGATCGTGGACTCCGACAGCGCCGCCTGGTACGAGAATACCGGCAGCCAGCAGCGGCCCGTGTTCGTCTTCCGTGGCGACCTGGTCCCCCGCAAGCTCCCCGGCCACAACCCCTGCCCCAACGTGGCCGATTGGAACGGCGACGGGCGTCCCGACCTGGTCATCGGCGCCGAGGACGGCTTCCTGTACTACTTCGAGCGGCGCTGGCTGGAGGCGATGCTCAGCTCATCAGGCTACACTCCAGGGCGTTGACCTTCTCCGCCACGAACGTCGCCAGTTCGTTCTCCGAGGTGAACCGCTGCCAGGCTTGCGGCGGCAGCCGGGCCGCCAGCGTCGGCAGGCTGGGAAGGGGCTGCCAGGCGCAGACCGCGAACCCGGCCGCATTGGCCATCTGGCAACCCAGGTACACTAGCATGACCTGGTTGAGTTTGTGCCCGTCCGGCTCGATGTGATGCCGCCCGGTGATCTCGAGGAACTCTTCCGGAAAGCCCCACGCTTCCACCAGCCACTGGCCAGCCTCCCCATGATCCAGGCCGAAGACGCCGCGCTCGCATTCGTTCACGTCCAGGTGGTAGCGCTCCGCCATCTCCAGCGCGTTCACGTAGTCGGAGGGAAAAGCCGTCAGCAGCGCCAACCGGCCGACATCGTGCAGCAGACCGGCCGTGTAGGAGGGATCTCTGGGGAGGTAGCAGGCCGCGGCCAGATTCTCGCACAGGACGCCGCAGGCCAGGTTGTGCCGCCAGCAGCCCAGCAAGGCCGGAATCTCCAGCACCGGCGCCAGGAAGTTGCGCAAGGCCACCGTGATTACCATCCCTTTGAGCCGCCCCAGTCCCAGCATGACCACGGCGTGCAGCACGCTGTTCACCTGGCGGTGAGAACCCAGGACGGGAGAGTTCGCCATGCGCAGGACTTCTGCCGACACCGCGGCATCCAAGCCCACCAGCTCGGCGATTTCCTTGAAGCGGACTTCCTCTTCGGTCACCATCCGCATCAACTCCACCACCACCGGGGGGAAGGGTTGCAGATGCCTCAGCCGGTTCAGTACCAAAGGCTTCTTGACGGACGGCGTGGCAATACTGACGGACAAGGGCCGGTCGCCTCCGCACTCATGATCGTCGGTCCCGGTCCCGGGCTTTATGCCTACCCCCGGCCTGAGCCCCTCCCGCGCCGGCTTTCAGCCCCTCCCGCGGCTTTTGGTAAGCTGTTCAGTCGGAGCTCAAGCATGGATCCGGTCAACTACCTCATCACCATCCTCATCTCTTTGGTCATCGGCCTAGGGGGATTTGTGCTGGCTTATAAGATCTTCGACTGGCTGACACCCGGGGTGCATTTCTCCGACCAGCTCCGGGCCGACAACCGCTCGGTGGCCATCTTCCTGGCCGGCCTGTTCATCGGCCTGGGGGTCCTGCTGGGGAGCGCGGTGAAATGACACGGCACGGGATCTGGTGCTTGCTGGCAGTTGCCGCGCTGGTGCGCCCCTGCGGCGCCCAGGCCCGCCTGGGCCAGGCCGCCCTGGCGGAGCGCCTCCGGCCCGTCATCGAGCGCCACCTGGGACGCCCCTATGCCTGGGGGGGCGCCGGGCTGAAGAGCTTCGATTGCTCGGGCTTCGTCTGGCGGGTGATGCTGGAAACCGGCACGCCCATCAAACGCACTACTGCACGGAAGATGTACATGTCGCTGCCCCAGGTCCGCCGGACCGAGCGGTTCGCGCCGGGCAACGTGGTTTTCTTCGACAACCTGACGCATTGCGGCCTCGTCAACAGCCGCTCGGACTTCTTCCACTCCCAGCTCACGCGGGGGTCCAACCTGTCCGAGTTCGACCCCTACTGGCGCCCCAAGATCTGCGGCTTCCGCCGGATCGTCAAGCCCTGAACCAGGAAGGACACCATGACTCATGGCCATCGTCGCGACTTCCTAAAGCTGATGGCCCCGGGCGGGGCAGCTCTGGCGGCCGGGCAGGCACGGCGCTCGGCTCCGGCAGCGAAGCCCAACGTCCTCATCATCCTGACCGACGACCAGGGCTACGGGGACTTCTCCTGCCACGGCAACCCGGTGCTCAAGACCCCCAGCATGGACCGCCTGCACCATGAGAGCGTCCGGTTCACCGATTTCCACGCCGCGCCCATGTGCACGCCCACGCGCGGCCAGCTCATGAGCGGGCTGGACGCACTCCACAACCGGGCCACCTCGGTGACCGCGGGTCGGGCCGTGCTCCGCCGCGACCTGCCCACCATGGCGGACATGTTGGCCGCCAGCGGGTACCGCACCGGGATCTTCGGGAAGTGGCACCTGGGCGACAACTACCCCTATCGCCCCATGGAGCGCGGCTTCCAGCAAGCCAAGTACTTCCTCGGCTGGGGCCTGTCCTCCGCTCCGGAGTTCGACAACGACTACTTCAACGGCCGCTACCGGGACAAGGGCGTGGTCAAGCGCTTCGACGGCTACTGCACGGACTTCTGGTTTCGTGAGGCGACGGACTGGATGCGCCAGCGCCACGAGAAGCGGGAGCCGTTCTTCTGCTACCTGCCGGCCAACACGCCCCACGGCCCCGCCTGGGTGGCCGAGCAGTACTCCGCCCCTTATCGCCAGCCGGGGCTGCCGGCGAACTTCTACGGCATGATCGCCAACCTGGACGAGAACCTGGGCAAGCTGGAGCGATTCCTCCAGGAGACCGGGCTCCGCGAGAACACCCTCGTGGTCTTCATGACCGACAACGGCGCGACCGCGGGATTTCAGGTTTTCAACGCCGGGATGCGCGGCCGCAAGACGCAGATCTATGAGGGGGGTCACCGGGTTCCGTGCTTCGTGCGCTGGCCGGCAGGCGGGCTGCGCGCCCCCGGCGACATCGACGTGCCCACGCAAATGCAGGACCTCCTACCGACCCTGATCGAGCTGTGCGCGCTCCGCCAGCCGCGGGCCGCCCGCTTCGACGGACGCAGTCTGGCGGGACTCCTGAGAGGCTCCGCCAGCTCCCTGCCCGACCGCATGCTGGTCGTCCAGTATGGACAAATCCCGAAGAAATGGGACGCCTGCACCATCTGGGGGAAGTGGCGGCTGGTCTACGGCAAGGAGCTTTACGACCTCCGGACCGATCCGGGACAAAAGGATGACGTCTCCGCGCGCCACGGCGATGTGCTCGGGAAGATGCGCGACCACTACGAAGCCTGGTGGGCCGGCATCGAGCCCACCTTGCGCGATTTCTGTCCCATCAGCATCGGGTCCGGCCACGAGAACCCCGTGGCGCTTTCCTCCTCGGACTGGCAGGACGTCTACTGCGACAATGTGCAGAACGTTTCCGAGGCGGCGGGCGGGCCACGCGGCGCCCCTTGGAACGTGCTGGTCGAGCGGGACGGCCTTTACGAGATCGCGCTGTCCCGGTGGCCGGCCGAGCAAGCCCTGCCGCTGACCGCCGGTCGCCCCGAGCAGAAGATGACCGCCGGCACCCTGCCGGCCGGGAAGGCCCTGCCCATCGCCGGTGCCCGCCTCATCGTCGCGGGCCAGGAGTTTTCCTCGAGGACCGCCGGCCAGGACCGCGCGGCCCTCTTCCGCGTCAGGCTCCGGCGCGGCACCAAGACGCAGCTCCACGGCTGGTTCCAGGACGCCGCCGGCCAGGATCTCTGCGGCGCCTACTACGCTTACGTGAAGCGCCTCTGACTCTGCCGTCGCTCTCCGCGGGCAGACACCTACTCCCCCGGTCCGCCGGTCTCTGGACTACAGTGGGACCGCGCTCCGGCAGTCATGGAGCCGACGCGGGCGGAGGGCACAGCCAGCCCGGCGGCATGAAGCAGAGGTGCTCATGATTAGAGAGCATCACGACCCGACGCAGGGCATCGAGTCCCAACATGCCGTGCCGGTGCGGCCACGACGCGACGACTGCTATCTTCATCTCACCGAAGCTGAACGGTGCTAGCCCACCACCGCGCCACGGGATGCTCAGGGCGGCGCGGTAGACACGACCGAGCAAGCACCCGCCGGTCAGCCCCGTTACGGAACGCCTGTCCAGAGGCTCGCCACGGAAGGACGACTTGCAGGCGGCGCCCGGCACAATGGTGACGTCAGTCCCAGTGTCCACGACGAATGACACGATTTCCGGGCACGTGCACCCGCATCCCAGTTCCAGCACCTCCAGGCTAATCACAGCCTCGCATGCGTGCCAGAACCCTTTCACCTTGCGGTAGGGGACGCCCCACGCCTGGAGCCAGTCCAGCGGCGAGGGCCACCGCATCGGACGCGCGTTGTACCGTGGGCCCCTCATCGCCCACCTCATTCCGCCGGCTGGTCGTCGCCTGCTGCCGCGGGTACTCTCAGGATCAGAGGCCGTTCCCAGGCTATGTGACCATGCCGCCACTTCTTCAGGTTGCTCTCCAGCTCGAAGGCATCTGCGCCGCTCGCCACCACCTCCACCTGCGGCAGGTGCCACAACGCCACAATCTTGCCGGCGTATTGTTCACGCAGTTCCTCGGCATGCTGGGGATACCACTCCACCGCCGCTTGCTGCTCCAGTTCCCGTCGCAAATCGATGCCTCGGAGCCGCTCCACGGCCGAATCAACGACCACCTGCGCGGCAGGTCGATCCCCGACATCCTCCTTCACCACGTAGTCCCAGGCGCGGTTCCTCATCGCTTCCACGCACGTGGGGTAGGTCGGGTAACCTGTGAAGACGATGATCACAGGCAGCTCTTCCCGCAACTCTGCGGACAAACCCAAACCCAGAACCCCTTCCATCCCCGCCAACTCGGTCTCCATGCGGAGATCGAATACCACAACGTCGTAGCGGAGGTTCTCCCGTGCCCTGGCGCGGATCCGCTCGATGGCCTCGCTCAACGACGACGCGGCGTCCACCTGGAACTCGTACGGACAGTCCTCCCGGCTACTGCACCGGCTGAAGCGTCGCTTCAATCGGTCGTGCCACTGCACGTCGTCATCTGCAACCAGCACGCTCTTTAGCTTCCTTTCGCCCATGGTCATCCTCTCTCGGGCAGATAGATCTCGAAGCGGACCCCCCTTCCTGGTTCGCCGGCTTCCACGATCCGGCCCCCATGCACGCGCGCGTTGTAGGCGGCGATGGCCAGCCCCAGACCGGAACCGCCGCCGGTCGTGAAGAAGGGTTCAAAGATCTTGTCCTTCAGTTCCCGCGCCACGCCCGGCCCGTTGTCGGAGTACGTCAGTTTGAGGTAGCGTTTCTCCACGGGCAGGCCCACTCGCGCGATGTCCGAATCACCGGCAACCTCTCCCGCAATCCGCAGCCCCAGGCCGGACGAACAGTGCCGTTTCGAATCCCCCGCAAATGCCACGAAGTCATCTCTAAGCCGGTCCATGTTGACCTGAACCGTTAGCACCTCGGGACAGACTGTCACTTCGACCGGACAGCCCGTCTGCTGAAGGCTACTCTGCACTTCCTGCCGGAGCCTCTCTACTAACTCTGCTGGCCGCAGAATGTCGGGTCTCTCGAAAGCCTCCGACTTCGCGAAGCTCTCGAACTCCGTCACGATTCTTTGCGCCCGCCGGGTCTCCTCCAACGCCACTCGAGTGGCATGTTCGCCGCCACCCGAGGGCACAGCTTCCTCGAGGAGCTCGCAAAGATAGTCACTGACGATGGGAAGGATATTACGCAACTTGTGCGTCACCATGCGCGAGGACTGCTGGAGCGCGCTAACCCAAGCCGCCTTGCGGCGGAAGTCCAGGAGCCGGGCGTTCTGAATGGCGATGGCCGCGCTGTTGGCAATCAGCTCAAAGACCCGTGCGTCCAACTCATTGAAATACGTGCATTCTTCTGCATCGCCCCGTGTCCTTTTCTTGGTCTCCACCTTCAACACACCGATCAGCTCGTGTCGATCACCTTCCTTGATGAGCAATGGAAGACCCATGAAGGACTCACACCGCTGGCCCTCCGGAAAGTTGTCAGGGTCGTACCGGCCGATGTGGTGGGGGTGCATCCGCAGCTCGGTGTTGCTCTTCGCCGTGAAGCCCTTCTGTCTTACCGCGATCCAGACGGTCAGCCCCACCTTCTCATGGGGCGCTGGATCGTCTTTGATCGCCTCCAGCGGAACCAGCTCGTATTCCCGCACCTCTGGCCCGCGTTCTGCCCATCCCGTCGCCGCCCGGCGCGGCTGGATCAAGCGGTTTCCGTCTTTGAGGAACAGGGCGCAGGCGCCGGCATGAAACAGTCGCGCCGTTTCCTTGACCACCTTGTCCACCAGGTCAGGCACCTCAAGACCGCCCCGCAGGATTTCGACAATCGTCTCCTGGGCATCACGCATGATCTGGTAGCGCGCGGGGATTTGGATTTGCAGGCGCATGACCGCCAGTGCGATGTCTTGCGCCAGTACCTCAAAGCGTTGTTCCGCTTCCCGGGGAAACGCTTCTCCGTCCGCCTGGCCCTTCCGCAAGGTGTTTTCCACCTTGACCACGCCCAGGATGGTGTCCCCGACGCGGAGCGGAATACCCAGGAAGGCGCCGCATTCGGTGTCGGTCACTACCGGAAAGTTCACCGGGTCGTACTCGCCGCGGTGGTGGCAATGTGCGGACAGCTCCTGGAAGTTGCGGGCCAGGAACGACTTGCCCGTCGCTGCGATCCAGGCCGTCAGTCCGGTGCGAACCTCTCTGGGCAGGCACCGCCGCTTGGGACAGGCAGGGGGGTTGCAGCGAGTAGGGTCCATGCAGTCCTGAAGAACACTCTGGTCCGGCCAGCGATAGGCGCGAATCACCTCGCGGAGCTCCTGAGATGGCCCAAAGCCGGCACGCTGGGTCAGCGTGTTGCCGCTCTCGTCCTTCAGGAAAATGCCGCAGGAGTCAGCTCCCATGGCTGCGGCGGTAACTTTCACCACCAGATCCAGGAAAGCATCCAGCTCTCCTTCTGTGGAGGCTGCTTCCGCGATCACATCCCGCGCCCAGGCCGTGATCGCTTGCGTCTCTTTGCCCTTCCTGGCCACATTGAGATAGGTGATGCCCCGGCTCGCCACGCGAGCCACGGTCTCCAGCGCCAACTGGTCCTGCTCGGAGAACGCGCGCCCCGGTACCTCCGGGTCCCCGAGCCGGCGCTCCGCCTTGACCAGACCAATGACTTCCCCCTCCAGCCCTCGAATCGGTACACCCAGGAAGCTCTGCAAGTCGATCTGCTCCTGCGGAGGCTGAGGCCGGGCGGAGTAGTGCGGATGGCGCCTCACATCCTCGGGTCCGCTGGCCAGAAAGGGCTTTCCCGTGGATAGGATCCACCCGGTCAGGCCCAATTCCTCACCTCTGGCGGGCTCCTCAGGGACATGCTTCGCCGGCAGCACCTTGACGTCACTCTTCCCATTGAAGGGCTTCTGGTAGCCGGAGCCCGCTAGCTGAGTGGCCCTATCTTCGGGGCCGATAGTGAAGACCGCGCACGCACTCGCCTCCAAGGCTTTCGCGGTCCTCTCCACAATAACATCCATGATGTCCCCGAGGTCAGAATTGCTATTTAGGCCTCGGACTACTTGCGACTGAAGATCCGTGGACATTTTCAGAATGTCAACTGGTTCCATGTCTCACCCCCTGGCACGCCCTGAGTATACATCAGCCGGTCCGGGCTTGGAGCCACATCAGCGCTGTGGGACAGACGGATTCCCGTGTCCGCCTCACGCCCGCGGCGACCTCAGCTCCTGACCGATCCTCTCCGCCAGAAAGACCTTCAGGAGCGACTGGTACGGCACATCCCGCCTGTTGGCCAGGACCTTCAGTTCCTCGATCATCGAGACAGGCAGGCGGATCGAAATGGTCTTGAGGGACGGCTTCAGGTTAGGGAGCGCCACCCGCTGGGCCCTGCTCCAGTCCACGTAGTCCGTGGAGTCATGCTTCGCCCAGAAGGCGCGCTCCTGGGTCTCGTTTCGGAATTTGGGCACACGCTTCTTCGGCTTCATGGAGAGCCCCGTCCTCACCCCCCCTTGCCCATGTCCCGGTGGGTGGTCTTGACGCGGAAGCCGGCACGGGAGAGGCGGCGGCGGATCTCGTCGGCCATCATCACCGAGCGGTGCCGGCCGCCGGTGCAGCCGAAGGCGATGGTCAGGTAGCTCTTGCCTTCCTGAATGTAGTGCGGCAGCAGGTAGATGAGCAGCTCCGAAATGCGGTCGATGAACTCGACCGTCTGGGCGAAGGAGCGGATGAAACGCGCCACCGCGGGGTGCCGCCCGCTGAGCTTGCGGAACTCGGGGCGGTAGTTCGGGTTGGGCAGGAAACGCACGTCGAAAACCAGGTCGCTGTCCGCCGGCACCCCGTAGCGGTAGCCGAAGCTGGTCACGTACACCATGATCTTGGCCTGCTCGCGCTCCCCACGAAACCGCTCCTGGACGGCCTCCCGCAGCTCGTGGACGTTGAACTTCGAGGTGTTGAGCACCACATCGGCCAGGGCCCGGATGGGCGCCAGTGCCCGCCGCTCCGACTGGACGCTCTTGACCACCGAACGGCCCGTCCCCAGCGGGTGCGGCCGCCGCGTCTCGCTGAAGCGCCGCACCAGGGTCTCGTCGTCGGCCTCCAGGAACACCAGCGTAGTGGGAATCCGGCGGCGGATCTTGCCGTAGAGGACCGGGAAATCCTTCAGGCCCGCCCCCTCGCGGATGTCCACCACCAGGGCGGCCGCGCAGATGTTGGGGGAGTCCTTGGTCAGTTCGGCAAACTTGGGGATCAGCTCGATGGGTAGGTTGTCCACCGAGTAGTAGCCCAGGTCCTCCAGGCACTTCAGCACCGTGCCTTTGCCCGATCCGCTCAGACCGGTGATGATGACCAGCTCGGGGCGGCGGGGTGCTGCGGCAGCTCGTCTGGCTTTGCTCACGCCTCGATCAGCTCGAAATCGCCGTCCCGGCGGCGCACCAGCACCGAAAGGCGGCTGGTCTCAGCGTCCCGGTAGACCACGAAGTCGCGGTCTCGCTCGATCTCCAGCAGCGCTTCCTCCAGGGTCATGGGTTTGCGGTGCTCGTGGTGGTTGTGGCGGAAAACCCGCTGGCCGGGCCCGCCCTCGGTTTCAATCTCGGCGGCCACGCCGGGCGGCAGGACGCCCGCGGCTTCCTCCTCCAGCTCTCCCGGCTTGGGCCCCCGCTTGATATCCCGCCATTTCTCGTGCAGCTTCAGAATCTGCTTCTCCAGCTTGTCGGCGGCGTCGCAGATGGCCGGAAACACCTCCGTGCCCGCGCCGATGCCCACCAGGTTGTGGTCATGGAAGCGGACCGTGATCTCGGCCCGCTGAATGTGGCGCTCCTGGGTCAGGATGACGTGCGCCTCGCGCTCCCCCTGCTTCATGTCCAGGATGCGCGCCAGCTTGGCGAACTTCGCCTCCAGCCGGCGCTTCTGCGCCGGGGTCAGGTTCTCGAACTTGCCTGTGTAGTTGACTTTCATGCTGGCCTCTGAGTCGGTGGATCTGGCGCTTCTCAGCCCCGCACCCGCCGATGATGCGTCGAAGGAATCCGCATGTCTTCCCGATACTTGGCGACCGTGCGCCGCGTCACCTCAATGCCCATGGCCTGGAGCCGGGCCGTGATCTGCTCGTCGGTCAACGGGCGGGCAGCATCTTCTGCCTCGATCATTCTCTTGACCATCCGCTTCAGGGTAATCAGGGGGAGGGCGCCGCCGGAAGGTCCCTGCACGGCCTCGGAGAAAAAGTAGCGCAACTCGAAGACGCCGTGCGGCGTATGCGCGTACTTGTTGGCCACGGCGCGGCTGACGGTGGAGGGATGCACCCCGATCTCCTCGGCCACCTCCTTGATCATCATGGGACGCAGACGGTCGATGCCGTGGTCCAGGAACTCCGTCTGCCGCCGGACGATGGATTGGCAGACCCGCAGGATAGTGTGCTTGCGCTGCTCGAGGTTGCGAATCAGTTGCAGAGCCGAGGCGAACCGCTCCTTGACGTAGTTCCGGATCTCGCGGCTGGGCTCTTGGGTGCGGTCCAGCATCCGACGGTACTGCCGGCTGAGCCGCAGATCGGGGAGCCCTTCGTCGTTGAGCTGCACCACGTAGTCGTCGCCCTCCTTGACAATGCAGACGTCCGGCTCGACCTGGCGCGCCCCGGGGCCCGAGTACTTCAGCCCCGGCCGGGGGTTCAGGTGGTGGATCACTTCGACGGCCGTCTGGATGTGCTCCAGGGGCCGCCCCAGCAGCCTGGCCAGCTCCCGGTATTGCCGCAGTTCCAGGAGCTTCAGGTGGTCCGAGACGATCTGGAAGGCCACCCCGCCCCGGCCGTTCCGGCTCTCCAGTTGCAGCAGCAGGCACTCCCGCACGTCCCGCGCGCCCACCCCCGCCGGATCCAGCGATTGCACCACCACCAGCGCCATGCGGACATCCTCCAGGCTATGCTCTCCGGTCGCGGCGATCTCCTCCAGCGACGCCGTCAGGTAACCCGCGTCATCCACGTTGCCGATGATGGAATCGGCGGCCTCGTGAATGGCGTCCGCCACGGCCAGCATGCTGAGCTGGGAACGCAGATAGTCCGCCAGGGTAAGCGGAGCCGACATGAAGGTTTCGTAGGAGGGCCGCTCGACCTGCTCGCCCGAGGGGCTCCTGTAGCCGGGATCCAGGTAGTCGTCAAAAAAGGAACCGAAGTCGATCTCGTCGAAGGGATCGGTGGCCTTGGCCTCCGCCGCCTCGGCCTCCGCCGGGCCAGCCGCTCCCGCGGCCGCCGGGGCCGGCTCGGCCGGAGCATACCCCTCGGAGAACTCGTCCGGGTTTTCCGCCGCGCCCTCGGCGGGCATGTAGCCGGCGCCGTCGGTGGCCTCCAGAATGGACTGGTCGGCCGGTTCGGCGGTGCGCTCGCCCTCCAGCAAGGCCTGGACTTCCTCCGGGCTGAGCTCTTCGCCGCCCTCCTCGGTGGCCTCTTCCAGCACCGGATTCTCCGCCATCTCCTGGTCAATCATCTCGCGCAGTTCCAGACGGTTCAGTTGCAGAACCTTGACCATCTGGACCAGGCTGGGCGTCAGAATCTGCCTCTGCGCCAACCGTTGCACCAGCCTGGGAGCGAGCGTGCTCATCTGGCTCAATGATACCAGATGAGTGATCGGCTGGACCTCGGCCGGACCGCAGGGTATCAGCCCGCCGAACGCCCGAAAAGGGACCCGCTCCACGAAGGACAGGGTGGCGGCCTGTTCACTCCGGCCGGGCATGGTCGTGATAGTGTCCCCGCTTGTGCAGCTCGTTGTGAAGCGTCCGATGTGCCACGGTGAGCTTGAGGCGAATTCGCTTGTAGACCCGGTCTTCAGCCCGCGTGCCGATCGTGTCGATGTAAGCGAGCGCTCCTTCGATCTGATCCAGCATGGTCACCGCGTCCGCCGCCGAGAAGAACTCCGAGCCCTCCACCCGGATCATCACCGGCGAGGAATGCGCGGCAATGATCTCCGGTTGGTCCGCGTAACGGCCGCGGACCATCAACGCGAGCCAGGAGCTGCGGTCAATCCGCACGTTCCAGTTCCCGGAATCGCGGTCCGGCCTGACGCTACGGCTCTCGCGCACCTCGCCGTTGACGATCAGCTCGACCTTGCTCATCGGCACTGTCACGCTGGCCGCGTCCCAACTGACATCCACCCGTCCGCCCCCCGGTCGCATTTCGATTCTGCTCCCGGCCGGCCGCCCGTCCACGGTGAACTCCAACAGGGGCCCATAGGTCACAAAGGTGTGCCCGGCGCGGATGGCACCCTTCCAGGAGTCATACGTGAATTCGCGGCCGCTGGGGATCCGGGCATATGTCCGGACCGTGCCGACGGCGGTGGAGGCGCTCATCTTGTCGGTCCCGCCGACCGCCGCCACGAAATAGCCGCAGTTCAGGTAGCGATAGTAGTCCGAAAGCGAGTAGGGGTCGATCCCGGCGTACAAGTTCCCCCAGGAGGTCATTTCCACCCCGTCGATCGAGCCGGTGATCAAGTCGGCGGCGTTCTCGCAGCGCGGGTTCGGATAGTGGGGCAGCACGACGACGCCATCCTGTTGCCGGCACCGCTCGGCCCACTCCATCAGGAGCATGCCCACCGGATCGCCGAGCGCCGCCTCGTCGGGTCCGCCGGCGCACATGGGCGCAATGATGCGACCGCTGTAACCGAGCAGGGAAATGTGGCCGAGTACGTGCTGCCGGTTCTCGGTGCCAACGCGCACCAGCCACTCTCCGTCGCCACCGGCTTCCTTCGCCCCGAAGGTGGTCTTCCCGTCGAAATCGCCGACATTGGTCATGAGTTCGCCCCACTGGCTGGCGAGGAGATTGACCACATTGACGCCCTCGGCGCAGCCTTCCAGCAGGGCCGTGGAAGGGGAAAGGAAATGAACGTGCGTATCCGCCGTCACCCACCCGCGCTCGCGCCAGGGCAAGACCTTCTCGATCACTACCTCGATCTTCTCCGTCGCCGGCGTCACCCGGACAGCCTTCCGGACAGGCTTGATTTCGAACCCCTTGCTGACCTCGAGGTACACGTTCCCCAGGGGGAGGTCAATGACGGTCTCGCCAGGGATGTAGACGCAACGGTGCCTGCCCCGGTGCTGGAACTCGGGTGCGTAGTCCTCGAACCAGGCGCTGTTCGGCTGGCGGTGCCGGTCCACCGGGGCCAGATACTCGCCGCTCTCGCCGTGGACATGCAACTTGACGGGCACGGGTCGGCCGGTGGCCTTATCGAGCACGCGCATTTGCACCCTCTGGGCGGCCGGCGCCACAGGGGTGAGCGGGCCCGCGGCTCGGGCCGTTTCCAGCTCTGCGACAGGAATGCTCGTGCCACCCCACAGATGAATGCGGGCGTCCGGGTGCGCCGTGTACTCGATCAACACTTCTCCGGCGGAGGTCGCGGGAACCTGGTTGTTGTACGTGCCGGCCCAATCGTCGTTCGGATATACGCTCCGCGGCTCCGCGGAGATCACCTGGCCCAGGTCGAGCTGGATCTGTTTCAGGCGTCCCCGGCCGTCCAGGCTGTAATCGAACTCGACGCCTGCGGAAAGCCGCAACATTGCCTTCCGGCGGGTCCGCCATTGCAGCGGCTCAGCGCTGGCCGTGCCGGCCGAAACGCCGGAGAGGACCGTAACGCCTGACTTGGGCTCGAATCGGAGCGCCGCGATCTCCTTCTCCGGGTACGGGTTCTTCCAGGCCCAAAGCCAGTTGACCCACGCGCCCCGGTCCGCGGATCGGGCTCGCGTTTCCGCCTGGCCCCAGCCCAGGCCTCCGCCGGCGTCGATGAGCATGGAGGGCTGTTCGTGAACCGGCCGCACGGGATGGGGCTTGGTGTGAGCGACGGCCTGGAAGCAGTTTTCGCCCCAGCGGGGGCGGAACATGCCGATGTGGTGCCTTCTCCGTACCGCCTGCCGCGCCTCGGTGCCGTCAGAGTACACGACGACGTAGTCGGCGACGTGCTCGGCCAGATAGCCTTCGCCGCGCATCGGCCGGAGGAACCCCTGCTCATCCTGTCCCAGGGGCTTGCTATCGGTGGTGTGAAGGAAGACGAGCCAGCCGCCCTTCAGCCCGGGGGTCTTCTCCGTCACCGGCCGGTCCTTCAACAGCACGAGACGGTCGATCTGGAACGGGATCCCCCAGCAGATGCAAGGCCCGCGGGGCGCCCTCGGGACCGCCACCGTCATGGCTTCCGACAACCCGGCTCCGGCCAGCCCTTCCACGGTGATGTTGCCCTGTAGCGGCACCGCCCAGAAGTTGGGCGACGCGGGTCCGTCCCGGACCCCATCCGGGGATTGCCCCCGCGGAGCGGCGCCGGAGGCCGAAACCGCCGCCGACGAGAATTCCAGAAACTCTCTTCGCGACACTGTCATGACACTCCTCTCCACCATTCAGTGGGACAGCCGACCCGATCCAGCGGGGCCGGGCGACCTACTCAGTACTCGCCCGCGGCTCCGCCAGGTTGAAGCCCTCGCCCAGGTAGACCCGCTTGACCTCCGGGTCGCGCCCCAGGGCCTCCGGAGTACCCGCCCGGAAGATCCGGCCGTTGTTGATGATATAGGCCCGGTCGGTGACCGCCAGGGTCTCTCGCACGTTGTGGTCCGTCATCAGGACGCCGATGCCGGCGCACTTGAGCTCGAAGATGATGCGTTGCAGCTCCAGCACCTGGATGGGGTCTATCCCGGAGAAGGGCTCGTCCAGCAGCAGGAAGGCGGGCTGGATGACCAGCGCCCGGGCGATCTCGACCCGCCGGCGCTCGCCTCCCGACAGCATGTACGCTTTGCTCTGCCGCACCCGCTCCAGGCCCAGTTGGTCGATCAGTTGGCTCATACGGGCGCGGCGCTGGCCGGCGTCCAGGGGCAGCGTCTCCAGGATGGCCAGCAGGTTCTCCTCGACGGTCAGCTTGCGGAACACCGAAGGTTCCTGCGACAAGTAGCCGATGCCGCGCCGGGAGCGCTGGTACATGGGCAGCGTGGTGATGTCCTCCGCGTCGAGCATCACCCGCCCGGAGTCCGGGCTGATCAGCCCCACGATCATATGGAAGGAGGTGGTCTTCCCCGCCCCGTTCGGTCCCAGTAGCCCCACTACCTCCCCCTGCTCGATGGCCACCGTCAGGTCGTCCACCACGCGGCGGCCGCGGTAGGCTTTCGAGATCTCGTAGGTGTGCAGCTTCCTCATGGGCGGCGCCGCAGGCGGCTGACCACGGGACGCTCGAGGGTGCCGTTCACGAGCAGCTTATCGTCATCCGCCCAGTAGGTCAACCGCTCGCCCCGGGTCTGGCCGCGCAGGCTGTCGAACAGGGTCGGAGCGCCGCCGTGGAGGATGATCTTCGACTCGCCGGCGTAGTACTCGGCGTGCTCGGCAACGCCTCTCCTCAGACGATCGTCCCGGCGCTCGAGGATCTCCGCCTGCCCGTCGGCATAGGCCCGGTCCAGCGATGAATCCGCGGCGGCGTCCTTCAGGTGGGCGCGGATCTCCTGCGCTTTGACCTCCAGGCCCGACCGCACCAGGCGTGCCCCGCCGCTGTAACGAGCCAGGCGGTCCTCTTCGGTGTAAGCGAGCTCGGGGGATTCGACCACCACGAACTCGGGCGGCCCCGTGCGCTTGCTGGCCCGGGGAGCCTCTTTCGGCGCGGCCAGAAACTGGGTCCGCACGTTGCCGCTGGCCCGCAGGCGCCTGGCGCGGCGATCAATGTCGATGCCCTGGGCCTGGATCCGGTTGGCGCCCTGCCACACCACGGCGTCCCCCTCGTAGCGCACCTTCTGGTTCCGCTCCGTGGTCAGCATGCGTGCGGCCCTGGCTTCGAGCGGCTGCTCCTGGGACAGCAAGGCCGAGGAGGCCCCCTGGCGCTCCGGCAGGCGGGTCGAGATCACGTCGCCCTCGGCCCTCAGGTCCCCGCTCTGCTGGTCCAGCAGGATGCGGTAGGCGGAGGTCGAACCGCTGGCGTCCCACAGGCGCGCCGCTTGCTCGAGCGTGATGAGGTGGCGGGATTCTTCCAGAACGGCGCGGACGGCGCGCCCCTGCCGCTCGCCTTCCTGGTAGCGGAAATCGCCCCACTGTTCGAGGCGCGCTAGTTGGCCGGTGGTGGGCTCGAATTCCGCGGTCAGGTCCTGGCTCGCGGTGAGCACGGCTGGCAGGGGCGGCCTGCCCTTCCGGGGCGGCGGGTCGGTGCGGGTCTCGACCTTCACCGCGCGCAAGGAACGGATCCGATTGTCCGGCGCGTAGGTGATCCAGATGCGTTCGGCCTTGAGGCGGCGGTGGCGACCCTCCTCGCCGTTGGGCACGAACTCGACCTCACCGGGCGCGTGCGTTTCCACCGCCTGGACCTCGCGGCCTCCCGGCCGCATGGTGAGCTGGATGACCTCGCTGCGCAGCAGGCGCGTCTCCAGGTGCGCGACGCCGGGGCGCGGCAGGGGGACCGATTCCATCGAGCCGCCACCGGCGGCGAGGGCGCTCTGGAGCGTACTCTCCCCGGAGCTCACGTCGAAGGCCAGGTCCACGCGGTCGGCCCGCACGGAAGTGCGCCCCGCTTCGGAGACGGCCGCCAGCCTGGCGTGGCCCTGCGCCGCCAGTTTCTCGATCTCGCCCTCCGGCGAGAAGTGCATGGTGAGCCGGTCGGCGCCGTACTCGAGCTGCCGGCGGGGATAGCGATCGCTGCCCCGGGCCTGCTGGGCCTCCGCCCGCCGGATGCTGCCGTCCTCGAGCGTGACCACCGCAGCGCCGGCTTCCAGCACCATGTTTTCCCGCCTCAGCCGCGACCACGGCGACAGCAGGACGACCGCCTCGCGCTCCTGGTACGTCAGCTCGCCCGCTTCCAGCATCATGGGCTGGCTGGCCTCGGAGCGGCCCCGCCAGCGCAATTCCACTCCGCCCGCCATGTGCAGCTCGCGGGTGGAAGGGTCATAGGAGGCGCCCACTGCCTGCCCTGCCCCTTGATCGAAAGTGAAAGCCGCCGGGCGCGAGGTGGACGCCCTGCCGGTCTTCGTGTCGAAGGTCACCCCGGAGGTGCGGATCAGCACCAGCCGTCCCCGCACCGGACCCTCCGCGGGCAGCCCCATGGCGATCTGAACCTCACCGGCCGCATAGAGCTGGTCCCGCTCGCGGCCGAATTCTGCGCGCGCGCTGGTGACGCGGTCGTACTTCCGGCCGTCCTGGTGGTAGAGCCGCAGTTCCAGGGTTTCCAGCTCCACGTGGTCCTTCACCTGCCGGAAGTGCCGCGCCCGGACTTCGACCACCGGCTTGCCGCCCACGGTGTGCGACCATACCCAGTCGGTGGCGGCCGCCTCGACCTCACGCGGCAGGGACTTCGGCGCCGGAGGCGCCTGCCGGGCCAGCTTGTTCTTCTGAGTGAAGTAGCTCGCCGTCACCGCAGCCAGGATGGCCACGATGGCCGCGAGCAGTAGGCCCCGCTTGCGCCACATCGACTCCCACTATAGCAGCCCGTGGAAAAAGCCAACGGGAGGCGCCCCACGACAGGCGAAACCGCCTGTCCCACACGGAGAATCACGGGGGGCGGAAACTCGTGGGACCCGTTCAGCGGGTCGCAGGCTTTTTCCACGGGCTGATAGCAGGGCGCGGCGAGCACCCCGCTCAGTTCTGCCGCAGCTTCTCAAGCCGCTTGGCGGCGTTGGCGTTCTTGGGATCGAGCGCCAGCGCCTTCTCGTAGTACTGGATGGCGAGCGCCTTCTGGCCGTCCCGCGCGTAGGCCTCCGCCAGGCTGTCGCAGACGTTCGAAGACTTCGGGTAGGCCTCCACGTTCAGCTTGAAGACCTCGATCGCCTCCGTGGTCTTCTTCGCCTCATTCAGCAAGGCGTAGCCCAGGGTGTTCAGTTCCTGCTCCCGGAAATCGAAGCCTGCCGGCTGTTCCGCCTTGAGCTTGCGGTAGTCGGCGACCGCCGCCTGGATACCCTGCTCCTTGATCTTCTGGTAGAGCACCTGCGCAATTGACGGCTTGGGTGGCGGCGGCTCCTGGCCGTACAGGATCGCCATGGCCCCGTCGTTAATCTGGGCGAGCCGGGACCGGCCCGGGGTGTTGCTCAGCAGCACGATCAGGTGCCGCTCGCCGGTCAGCCGGGTCAGCAAGCTACTGAAGCCGTTGATGCCACCCCCATGCGCGACTCGCGGGACTTTCCGATCGAGGCCCGGAATCGTCGCCTGGTCGATGAACCATCCGTATCCGTAGTTGCTCAGGCCGGGCTGGAACATCCGCTCCTTGGACTGCGGCGCCAGCAGCCTGTCCGTGTAGAGGGCCTGATCCCACAGATAGAGGTCTTCCACGGTGGAGTACAGGGCTCCGGCCGAATAGGGGAGCGACATGTCCACGTAGGCGGCGTTCACGTAGCCATCCAGTACCGCGCGGTAGCCCGCGGCCCGCTTGGGCAGAATCCTGTCGTGCTGATCGTACCCGGTGTCCTTCATCCCCAGCGGTGCCAGGATGCGCTCGGCCAGCACCTTCTCATACGGTTGCCCGGTGATCTTCTCGATGAGCACGCCCAGCAGGTGATAGCCCGAGTTGTTGTAGGCGAAACGCGAGCCGGGTTCGAACTCCAGCTCCCGCTCCCAGTACAGCTTGGCGAGTTCCAGCGGCGCCAAGGGATCGCGGCTGCGCTTGGCGACGAAATCGGGGAAGCCGGTGTAGCTTGGGATGCCCGAAGTGTGGTTCAACAACTGGTGAATGGTGACGCGCTCGCCGACCTTCCTGGGGCACTCGGGCAGGTAGTCGCCGATCTTCCCCTCCAGCTTGAGCTGGCCTTGTTCGACCAGTTGCAGCACCAGCACCGCAGTGAACTGCTTGGTGATCGAGCCCAGGCGGAATTTGGTGTCCGGGGTGTTGGGGAGGCCGAACTCGCGGTTGGCCAAGCCGTAGCCTTTCTTGAGGATCACTTGGCCCTTCTCGGCCACCAGCGCCGAGCCGTGGAACTGGTCGAGCTGGTGGTAGGCGGTGAGCAGCTCATCGACTTGCCGGGCCCGCTCGGTCTGAGCCGCGGCGGGCGGCAGGAGCCACAACAGGGTCAACAGCACGGTGATTGCACGGCGCGTCATCTCGGGCCTCCGATTTGGGTTGCCTCTGTCAATTCTAATGTTCCGGCCGGGGCTGCGCCAACCCGCGCTCGGCGCCCGAGGCGAACCTCCCGGCAGGAAGGCCAGCACGACGGAGTGGAAACATGCGGACCGCCCCCTGTTCCGCTTACACTGAAAGAGGGACCCCTGCCTGATGCCGGAGTGGCTCACCAGCACACTCATCCAGTACCCCATTCTGACGCTGTTTCTAGCCATCGGGCTGGGGTACCTGGTGGGCGAGATCGGTTTCTTCGGATTCCGGTTCGGGGTGGCGGGAGTGTTGTTTGTAGGGCTGGCCCTGGGCGCGCTGCACCCGGAGATCGCGCTGCCCGAGGTGGTGCCCACCATCGGGCTGATCATCTTCGTCTACGCCATCGGGATCCACTCCGGTCCGGCGCTGGCGGCCGCTCTTCGCACCCGCGGCTACCGGGACAGCCTGCTGGCCGTGGGAGTGCTCACCTTCGGCGCCACGCTGGCGCTGGCGCTCGGCGCGCCGCTGGGATTGTCGGGCGCGCGCGCCGCGGGGCTGTTCTGCGGGGCGCTCACCAACACCCCGGCCCTGGCGGCGGTGCGTGAGACGGTGCGCGACGCCGCGGTGAAGAAGGGGCTGCCGGTGGACCAGGCTCGCGCGCGCGCCGATGAACCGGTGGTCGCCTACAGCCTCGCCTACCCGCTTGGCGTCATCGGCGTGTTGCTGTGCCTTCAGGTGGCGCGCCGCTGGTGGCGGGTGACGCCGTCGCCTTTCGAGGAGGCGCCCGAGATCCTGGTGCGCGACTACGTGGTCAGCAATCCCGGCGTCATCGGCCGCACCGTCGCCGAGGTCCTGCGCGTGCACAAGGACTACGGCTTCGTGGTCAGCCGCATCCACACGCAGGGACAGACCGACATCGCTACGTCGGGCACCCTGCTGGAGGCGGGCGACATAGTGGTGGTGGTGGGCGACGAGGAGGCGCACGAACGCGCGCAGCAGATCTTCGGGGAGACCAGTCCGGCCCAGCTCGAGCTGGACCGCAGCCGGCTGGACTACCGTCGCATCTTCGTCTCCGACAAGCACGTGGTCGGCCAGCGGCTGCGCGAGCTGGATCTCCAGAACCGCCTCGGGGCTACCATCACCCGCATCCGCCGCGGCGATCTGGACATCGTACCCGGCGCCGACACGCGCCTGGAGTTCGGCGACCTGATCCGCGTGCTGGCGGAGCGCGAGCGGCTGCCTGAGATCGCCAGGTTCTTCGGCGATTCCATCCGCGGCACCGCCGAGACGGACTTCGGCTCGGTGGCGCTGGGCATGGTTCTCGGCGTGCTGGTGGGCATGACGCCGATTCCACTCCCTGGCGGCAGCACCATCCGGCTGGGTCTCGCCGGCGGCCCCTTGCTGGTGGCCCTGTTGCTGGGAAAGCTGGAGCGCACCGGGCGGATCACTTGGGTCATCCCCGTCAGCGCCAACCTCACCTTGCGGCAGATCGGGCTGCTGCTGTTCCTGGCGGGAGTCGGCACCCGCGCCGGCTATGGATTCGTGCAGACGCTCCGCTCGAGCGGCTTCCAGATGGTGGCGGCCGGCGCGGCGGTGACCTTCGCGGTGACCCTGGCCACGCTGATCGTCGGCCACAAGCTGCTGAAGATCCGCTTGGACTTCCTGATGGGCCTGGTCTCCGGCATCCAGACGCAGCCCGCCTGCCTGGCCTACGCGGCCAACCAGTTCCGCTCCGATGCCCCCAACCTGGCTTACGCCGCAGTCTACCCGGCGGCCACCGTCGCCAAGATCATCCTGGCGCAGTTGCTGGCGGGGTGGACAGCGGGGGGCTGACGGGGCCGGTAGCCGGCGCAGTCGCGCCCTACGGCCCGGCCGAGGCGGGTTCGCCTTCCAGGGAGTACTTGAAGACTCGCAGTCCTCTGGCTTCGTACTGGCCCACCAGCCGGAAACGGCGGTCCTGCTGCAACCCGCCCAGCAGAACGTCCTCGGTATCCCACCAGAAGCGGTTACGGACCACATAGAAGTGGCGGCTGCCACTGCGCAGCACCAGGGCGCGAACGGCCTCCAGGTCGCGCCCGGCGGCGTCGTAGATGATGCCTTCCGGGCGGGGTGTGCCGACCTCCGGATACATCGACCAGAAGAATTGCCTCAGCCGGAGTTTCAGCCCGGCGAAGGGCCCGGGCGGAGGAATGTGGTACTGCTGTTTCCGGTAATCGTGGAGCCAGAGTTCCCGTTCTTCCACGAAGCGCGGATCGTAGTAGGTCAACTCCGCCGAGGGAACCCCGACGAAGACCGGCACAAGCCCCGCGGACGCTGCCAGTTCCGCGGAAAAATAGCGGCTGGCGGATCTCCAGTCCGGATTGGGCTTGTAGACGGTCCACCGATCGCTCCTACGGTAGTAGTTGAGCAGCACGATGGTCACGAAGACCGCGCACGCCGCCACAGACACATACCGGAGGCGCGGGTTCGCGGCGCTCCAAAGGCCGGCACTCACCAGGATCACGAAAAAGGGAAGAGCCGTGAGCGCGCTTCGCTCGATGTAGATTCTATCGAGTCCCGCGGCACTCAAAAGCAGCAGGCCGGCTGGAATGGTGAACAGAAACAACGGCAGGTCCGGCCAGGCCTCACGGTGCGGCTGCCGCAACAGGTGAACCAGGCCGGCGATCAAAGCGCCCAGCACGAGCAGGCTCATCGCCAATGCAAGGGGCTGGGCCACCAATCCCCCCAAGCCCATTCTCTGCACCGGCACTCGCGCCACGGCGTTGCCAGTCGGGAACCAATGGAGCAGGAGCGCCCAGAACTCGAGCAGGTTGAAGTTCCTGAGATAGCCCAAGCTGGTGAACGAGGTGCCCAGCGCCAGCCTCACGCCCCAGAACGGGGCAATAGCGGCAGCAACCAAGCCGTTCACCAGCAGGATGCGTCTCCGGTTCGGAGTGGGCCGGATGAGGCAAAGCAGAGTCAACGCGCACACGTATCCGACCAGGTAGAAGTGCAGGAAGACGGCCGCCAGGAGTGCCGCGGCGTAGGCCGCCAGCCAGGCGCGGGGCTGCTCCTGCTCGCGGACACGGTAAAAAGCGACGACGGCGGCGAGCACCGAGAACACCGCCGCCGAGTAAGGCCTGGCTTCCCGCGAGTACCAGATATGGACCGGAGAGACCGCCAGCAGGAACGCGCTCAGCAACGCCGGCGTCTCCCCCAGCCATCTGCGGGCCACGAGAAAGGTCAGCGCAACCGACAGAAGGCCGAAGACGAGAGGCGGTATCCTCACGGAAACTTCGGAATCTCCGAAGATCCGGATCCAGCCGAACATCAGCACATAGTAGGCGGGCGGGCTGGTGTCAACGACGCAGTGTTCGATCAGGTCGTGCAGACCGGAGAGCATGACTCGGGTGGACCACAACTCGTCGTACCAAAGGCTGGCGTTCAGGCCCGGGAGGCGGAACAGCAGGGCGCAGAGAAGGATGGCTCCGAGAACCCAACGGCTCCGGCTTGACTGTGGCATCAGGCGGAGGTCATCCGAACGCATCACGAGTCCGGTTGGGGGGGCCCAAGCGGGCGCGCACCCCAATTCGGGCGATTCTACTACACATCGTTTCCTTTTGGGGAAGCCCCTGGCGGGCTTCCTGTCAGCTCGGAGAAGGGCCGAACCAGGGGGGCGGCGCGGGTCAGCGGACTCGCCCCACGGCGCCCGGTATAATTGAAGGTCCCGCATGTTGAGCCAGAAGTTGAAGGATCTCGGCGTGGTCGGGGCCGGCGGCGCGGGCTTTCCCACCCACGTCAAGGCGGCCTCCCGCGTCGAGCTGGTCATCGCCAACGGCGCCGAGTGCGAGCCCCTGATCCACAAAGACGTCGGAATAATGGAACATTTCCCGGCCGAGATCGTCTCTGGAATTCAGTTGATGATGGAAGCCACGGGGGCTCGCCGCGCCAAGTTCGGCCTCAAGGAGAAGAACGCCGCCGCGGCGGAGGCGGTGCGAGCGCAACTCAAGCAACGACCCATGGACATGGTCCTGCTGGGCGACTTCTACCCCTCCGGCGACGAATACGAGCTGGTCTACCTGGCGACCGGCAAGCTGATCCCGCCGGCGGGCCTTCCGCTCCAGGTCGGCTGCGTGGTCAACAACGTAGAGACGCTGCTGAACGTCCACTTCGCCAGTCAGGGCGTTCCCGTCACCGAGAAGTTCCTGACGGTGGCCGGGGCGGTCAGGCAGCCGAAGACCGTCCGCGTGCCGATCGGCACGTCTTTCCGCGAGATCATCGGACTGGCCGGCGGCGCCACGGTTCCGGATTTCGGCATCCTGGTCAGCGGCATTCTGATGGGAACGCTCACCTTCGACCTGGACGACGTGGTGACCAAGACCACCGCCGGGCTGATCGTGCTGCCGCGCGAGCACTACGTCGTGGAGCGCAAGAGCCGGACGGCGGAGAGCATGAACCGCATCGGCAAGTCGGCCTGCGATCAGTGCAGCTACTGCACGGAGCTCTGCCCGCGGTATCTGCTGGGCTACGAGGTGATGCCGCACAAGGTGATGCGCAGCCTGGGCTTCACGCTCACCGGGGCGGACAACTGGAACCAGTGGGGCGTGCTGTGCTGCGCCTGCGGGCTGTGCACGCTGTACGCCTGCCCGGAGGATCTTTACCCCAAGGAAGCCTGCGACCAGGCCAAGGCGGACCTCCGCAAGGCGGGCATCAAGTTCGCGCAGCACAGCCCGGTGCGCGTGCATCCTCTGAAGGAGGCCCGGCGTACGCCGCTGGCCGCATTGCGCCGCCGCC
>CAZIRH010000012.1:0-27235 GCA_964541065.1 uncultured Solibacteraceae bacterium | reverse complement strand
GCAAACGCATCATCATCGTGGGTGGCGGGGCCCAGGTCGGGCAGGTGGCCATCGGGGCGATTTCGGAGGCGGACCGGCACAACATCCGCGGGGAGCACATCTCGGTGGACACCATCCCGCTGGTGGGGGAGCAGCCCCTGGCCGATGCCGTGCGCGCCGTGGCGCGGCTGCCGCGGGCCAAGGCGCTGGTGCTGGCGGGTTCGCTGATGGGCGGGGAGATCGAGAAAGCCGTGCGCGAAGTGCGCGAGCAGGGCTTGTTGGTGATCAGCCTCAACATGGCGGGCAGCGTGCCGGAGGCGGCCGACCTGGTGGTCACCGACCCGGTTCAGGCCGGCGTCATGGCGGTGATGGCGGTGGCCGACACGGCCAAGTTCAACGTGGCGCGGCTGAAGCAAAGGGTGTTCTGAGGGGCACGGCCCGCCACAGCCCGACCTGGCGAGTTGGATAATAGGAGGCAGGAGTATGCCCGTGACCATTGCCCCGAGCGTCGTTCTGCCCGAAGCCGAGATCGCGGAGATCTGCCGCCGCTACCAGGTGAAGGAGCTGGCGGTGTTCGGCTCGGCCGCGCGCGGTGAGCTGCGGCCGGATAGCGATATCGATCTCCTGGTGGATTTCCTCCCTGAGGCACGTCCGGGACTGCTCGGCCTGTCGGCGCTGACGCGAGAGCTGTCAGCATTGCTGGGGAGGCACGTGGATCTCGGCGTGAAACCTGCGCTGAAGCCGCTGATCCGCCCCAGCGTCTTGGCCGAGGCCCAGGTCGTTTATGCGGCGTGACCGCCAGCGGCTGGAGGACATCCTGGAGTCGCTGGATTCGTTGCCCCGGATCACCGGGGAACGGACGGAGACTGAATTCCTCAATGACGAATCGACACGCTATGCCGTGGCCCAGCGCCTGACCGTGGTGGGAGAAGCCGCGGCCCGGCTCAGCCCTGAAGTCAAAGAGCGCTACCCTGCCGTGCCCTGGGCGGACGTCGTCGCGTTTCGAAACATGCTGGTGCACGAGTATTTCGGGGTTCATTGGCCGCTCGTCTGGCAGACAGCCATCGATCACGCGCCGCGGTTGCGCACCCAGATCGCGGAGATCCTTCGCACCGAGTTTCCGGACTGAGCTCGGGGCGGCGCTCGCCGTGCGCAGATCTCATCGGCCTGAACATGGCCGGCAGCGTCCCCGAGGCCGCCGACCTAGCGGTCGCCAATCCGGTGCAGGCCGGCGTGATGGCGGTAATGGCCGTGGCCGACACCGCGAAGTTCAACGTGGCGCGGCTGAAGCAGCGGGGGTTCTGAGGGGCGGAACCGCGAGGCCGCCAGAAGCGCGGTAGGATGAACGGTGAGATGCTCACGACCCACTTCGCCTCGGGACGCTGAACGCCATCCTCCGAGCCGTCTCTCATCAGAAGGGCGCAGAGCGCAAGGCGATTGTGGATAGTCTGCGGGAATCGTGACCTCTACCTCGCCGGGAGCGTGCCGGAGGCCGGCGACCTGGCGGTCGCCAATCCGATGCGCGCCGGCGTGATGGCGGCGGGCTGACACGGTCGAGTTCAACGTGGCGCAGCTCAAGCGAAGGGTGTTCAAATGGAAAAGACCATGCGAACCATCACCACCACCGCGATCCTGCTGGGGCTGCTCGCGCCGGCAGCGGGCCGAGCGGCCGATGACCTGGCACTGTGGAAGGAATTCAGCCAGGCGCTGCGGGAAGGCCGCATCACCGCGGACCGCATCCGGCCCTACTACGAGCACCTACGGGAGCCGCTCCTCCGCTTCATCGCCGGCGTGCGGGCGCAGGCGAAACCTGAAGACTGGAACGCGCGACCAGAAATCCACCGCGTCGGGAACCAAGTCCACTTCCTGATCGCGCTCACCACCGAAGGCGGAAAGAGGACGACCTATTGCTTCACGGTGGTCGAGGAACAGGGCACCTGGTTCTTTCAGCACCTGGAGGGGATTTTCATCCGGCTGGACCAAGTCGGGGCGCCGCCGGTCTCCAAGTTTCCCGACGTCTCCGAGGGACAGAAGCACTGGATGCGGGAAGAGAACGCGATGACCGAGCGACTGCGGCTGTTCCGGCTGCTGGCCAAGGATAAGGGCAGGGACTTCGCCTTCCAGTGGTTCAAAGATGGGCCGGGGTACTTCCTCTCCACGCGGACCTGGGTGCCGTTCGTGCCACCCGCGCGAGCTTTCGTTCTGTACCTGTGCTGGGAGCAGTCGAACTTGCGCGGCAATCCAGTGACGCTGGAGGCCCTGGACGGCGAGCAGGCGGTGGTGCACGTCGATGCGGTGGAGTGGAGGCTCTACCAGCGAACCGCCCATCTGAGCCAGATGGTGTCGGCTGAGGATTATCGAGCGCTCTTCGAAACCGTCTGGCAGGACCGGGCCGCGGCGGCGGGCTGGAACCTGCGGATCGACTGCGAGGGCTCGAAGTGCACCTTCCGCCTGCGGCGTGCGGCCGAGGCCCGGGACAACAGGCCCGGCAACACCTGAGCATTGCCCCTGGATCCCGTTCAGGCCGGCGTCATGGCGGTGATGGCCGTGGCGGACACCGCCAAGTTCAACGTGGCGCGGCTGAAGCAACGGGTGTTCTGACGGACGGGGCGCCCTGGCGCGGTCAGCGCGGCGCGTGGATGAACGGCAACCCGCGGGCAGCGTGGCCCTCCTCCAGAAAAATCAGCCCGTCGTACGCCTTGGACATGGCCTGCGGGTGAAGGTTGGATTCCGGGTCGTCGGTGATCCAGCCGGCGCCGACGCTGTGATAGAGGTGGGGCTCGGCCAGCCACCGGCCTAGCACGCTACTCTCGGGCACGCCGCGCAAGTCGAGGAACAGCAGGGGCATGCCCCCCGCGCTGAAAACCGCGTCGCCGCTCCCCTCGGGTGAAGGCGGCACCTTGTGGTCAGTGGGCCCGCCGCGGAACTGGCCCTTCCCCATGCCCACGGCCCGCACCTCGCCCCGGTGGAAAGCGAAGCCCACTACGTAGAGGTTCCTTCCGAACCGCTGGCGCAACCAGCCGCCCATGCTTTTGACGCCCATCTCCTCACTCAAGCGCACGTGGCCGTTGTGGGCCCACAGCACGATCTTCTCGTTGGGGTGCACCTGGTCGGCCAGCCATTCGACGTTGCGGGCCATCATCTCATCGCGGTAGCCGGGGCTGCTCCCAGGAACTCTCAGCACGCAGGCCTGCCGCACGATGTCCGCGGCCTGCCGGGCATCCCGCCAGGCGGCAAGCGACGAAGCCCGGGTCAACACGTCGCGCCGGGCGTCGAGCAACCTCACGACGGTCTCGGCCGCATCCGCCGCCGGCTTCGCGTGTTCGCTCAGGAGCTGGCCTGGCTCCTTCTTCATCTTGGCGACCTCCCGGTAGGCGGCCTCGATGGCGGCAACTTCGCCCGGAGCGCTCTGGCGCAGATACTCGAGGACGCGGGCGGCGGCTACATCCGAGGTCTGCATGTCGAAGGAGGTGAAGGAAAGCGCCGGGCGCTCGCCGCGGGACCTGTTCCAGGCGCGCATCCACTCGATCATCTCGAGCACCTCCTCGGTGTTCCAGGTCCAGAAGTACATGCCGGACAGGGCAGCCCGGGGGGAGCCCTCGCCGGTCTTGATGTAACGGTCAACGGCGAGTGATTCGGGCCAGTTGGCCTCGATGGCGAATACGGTGAAGCCTTTCTCCTTCACCAGATACTCGAGCAGGCGGTGCTTCAGTTGGAAGAACTCGCGCGTGCCGTGACTGGCTTCCCCGAGCGCCACGATGCGCGCGTCCGCGACGGCTCGGCCGAAAGCGGCCAGGTCGTCCAGCTTGCTGCCCGCCTGGACGGAGGTGAGTGGCGCGGCGTGCCGCGTCAGTTCGGAGGCCAGTTTCGCGACTGTCTCGCGATCGGTGGGCGGCGCCACGGCCCGGCTGGACAAAGGCCTGGTCTCCTTGAGCCTCCATCCCTGCGGCGTGCGGGTCCAGGTGTCCCGAAAGGTGTTGATGTAGGCGCGCTGTTCAGCCGCGGAAAAATAGGTCCCTCGGTTCTCCACCGACACTTCGGCATCGCCTCCTGAAAGCTGGACCGCAGTCACCTTGGAGCGAGAGGTGATCTTCGTTCCCCCCTGGAGTTGCGCCTTGATCTGCTGGAGCGCCGGGGCGAGCGGCACCTTCATGGCAGGGGTGACGAGGGTGGCGTCGGGCAGGGCCAGCGCGGCGATGACATCGAGGTCGCCCTTCTCGTAAGCGGCGTCGATGCGGGCGTAGAGTTTCTCGAAAGCTCCGCGCGCGGCGCTGGTTTCCACTTCCGACGTGGTGCTCTGGATGATGCCGAAAGAGGCGTCGTCGATCCAGGCTCGCCCTTTGCCCAGGGACATGAGCCCGAGGTTCACAGTCTGCGCGTCGGGGTCGATCGTGCCGGAGATCTCGTAGCTTTGCCACTGGGAGGAGCGGATGGGGCGGCCGCCCATGTTGTCGAAGAAACCCACCTGGCCGCCCGGCCGGTCCACACGCAGCCAGAGCTGCGCACGGTCTCCCGGTTCGACCGTCTCCAGCCGCACCCAAGCCCGAAACCTGACGTTTTGACCGCGGTAGGGAGCCGCGTCGAAGCTCTGCATCAGGTTGCCGAACGTCTCGGGCGGCGGGTTGGCGCCGACCAGGACCACGGCGCATCCCGAGCCGCTGTGGCAACCCTGGCGACGCACCTCGGCCGAGAAACCGGCCCTGCGCAGCACGGGCGGCACAAACCAGCCGGGAGGCACCTGGCCAGGCTGCCCTCGCTCAAAACCTGGATTCACCGGGCCGGGCGGGGACAGGGCCACGACCTGAAGCAGGAGCAGGCAGACGGCGCTTGGTAGTCTCATGGAGGGGTCCCTCACACAGTGTGGGCGACGCGGAGGGTGTTCCGGTTCACTCCACCCTCAACCCGAACTCGCGCAGGAGCTCGCGCTGAGGGGGAGGGCCGTGAAGCCGCACCCAGTACTGGCCACGCTCCAGCCCGGCAACCTCGGCCTGGGCCGGCGCAGCCGTCCGGCGGATGGCGACGCGGCGCAGCGACCGACCCTGCGCGTTCACGACTTCCAGATCATAGGCGGCGGACTCAGGCAGCCCGGTGAGGTCCACCCGCAAAAGCAGGGGCCGGCCGGCGGGAGCTTGGGCGCCGGGTAGCCCGCCGCGGAAGGTCTCCAGCGCCACCGCCACGGGCGGCGCCTGATGCTGGCGCCGGAGGGTCCACACCCCGGCTGCCGCGAACACCAGGGAGAAGGCGGCCACCGCCGCCCATATGGGCTTCGGCAGCAAGGCCCTGGGCAGATACTTACCGCGCGCCGGCGACCGCCTGGATTGGAGCTTGCGGGCGGCCTGCCGGGTGGCCCGGATGAAAGCGTCCGTCTCCGTCAGCCGGTCCTGGCACTGCGAGCAGACTAGCAGGTGCTCTTCCAGGGTTGCCGTCTCGGCCTGGCCGAGCGTGCCCATGGAATAGCGCTCCAAAGACTCCTCGGAAGCGTGCACCCCGAAACTACCATGCATCGCCACTTCCTTTCAGCCTTCTCGCGATTCGCCCCCGCTCTGAACGTTTAGTCGATTTTACCGCGGGAAGTTCTCAGGAAAAACCTGGGGAACGGGCGCCGGTGCAGCTTGCGCTTGCCCAGTTCCCCGAAGCGCGATTTGGCGCGGGACTTCAGCAGGCGGAACTGAGTCTCCGTGAGATTCATCTCGGCGCACACCTGTTCCTGGGTCTGCCCTAGGAGGTAGAAGCGGGTGAGGATTTCGCGGTCGCGCTCGGAGACACCCCGCAGAACCTTCTGCATAATCTCGTCTTGCTGCTGGGAGATAGCGTCCTCTTCGGGGTTGCTGCGCAGGTCGCACACCGTCAGACCCGGATGGAGGGTGGTCTGCTCCTTGCGGACCTGGACCACGGAGTCGATATAGGCCACCACCTGGCGGCGTACCACCGTGCGGACGAAACCCATCAGCCGTTCCGGATCCCGCAGCTCCCCCCGGCGGATGGCCTGGACCACGATCAAGAAGGTGTCGTGCACCTTGTCTTCCAGCTCCTGGTGACCCAGTTGGCGGGAGAGGTAGAAGCGGATACCGCGGGAGAAGAGGGCGTAGAGTTCCTCCATCCCGTGGGGGTCGTCGTTGCGGATGCGCTCGACCAGTTCGGTCCAGTTGAGAGTGCGGCTGCGAGGGGTTTCCGGTTGCATGGGCCTGGTCATGACGGCCTGACGGGCCGCCTCACCCAGTGCGGGGCGCTGCGGCAGTTCGGCGGTGGCGCCAGGCGAAGGATTCCGGCCGGCCTTGCCCACGTGCCGTTCACTGTCTGCCCACCGCGACATAGGCCGCCCAGTAGTTGGGATGCGCACGCCAGCTCCGAGATGCCAGCATATCCAACTGCGCCCGTTGAAGGGCGGCAGCCGGACGGTTGACCGGCTGACCCGGAGGCCGCAGTTGCCGGTAGAAACTCGCGAACAGCTCCCCGGTGTCATCCGTGGTGGGCCAGCGGGTGGCTACCACCGTGTCGGCCCCCGCCGCCAGCCAAGCCCTGGTCAGCCCCATCAGACCGGTTCCCGGGCGGGCTTCCGCCTGGGCCGAACTGCACCCGCTGAGCACCACCAACTGCGAACTCCGGCCCAGGTGCGCGATCTCCAGCGGGCTCAACAGTTCGGCTGCCCCGCTGGGCAGCAGGCTGAGCGCGATCAGTGCCCGCTTCTCGGGCGTGGCCACCACGTGAGCGGCGAAGTGCAGTACCGCCGGACGGCCCTCCAGGCTCCGGAAAACCGCCTCCCGCGTGGCTTCTGGACCCTCTAGCAGCACGGGGGGCACCGCCAGGGAGTTCCACAACCTGGCGCAGGCGCGGACCTCACGCCCACTGCCGGGCAGGCGGGGCAATTCCAGCGACGGGGTGCGGCCGTTCGAGCCGGCCGAGTAGTTGCGCCATCGCGGGTCCGCGGTGTTGTAGATGGGATCGCCCACGCCCACGAGGGCGCCTTCCAGTTTCCCCGCCGGTTCCGGCTTGGCCCGCGCCGAGACCAGCAGGTGAGCACTCGGCACCACTTGAAGGGAGTGACGCTCGATGACGAACCCGGGGCCCTCCGGCAGCGCCGCAAAGGGCAACTCGAAGAGCACGTCGTCCAAGGTCAGCAACCAGTGCGCTTTGCCCCGGATGCCCCGCCGGAGCCCCCCAAGTAGTGCTTCGTACAGTTTCCCGCCCAACGCCGGGGCCTCTGCCGAACCGCCCCGGACCGCGTCCACGAACTGCTCGACGTCACGGCGCAGTTGGCTGCGCGCGGGCAGGCGCTCCAGTTGGACCTGGTCCCGCGTGATGCCCCACAGGTAGGACCGAGGTTCCGCCAAGTGAAAGCTCAGCAGCGCCTCGCCGGCACCCAAGGCCCCTTGCGCGCGCTCCAGCAGGCCGGCCCTCGCTCCTGGCTCGCCCGCGGCCTTCGAGAACTCGAGCCCCGTGCGGGCCTCGATCTCCACCAGCCGGTGGTGTAGTTCCCGAACCTGCTGTCTGAGGGAAGGCGAGTCCCGGACCAGCAGCCCCACCTCGGCTTCCCGCAGCCGGGCCAGGGCCTCGCCGTGCTCGGGGGGCAGCTTCTCGTGCCACTCTCCGGGGGCCGCTATCAGAGCGCGGAGACTGTAGGCGCGGTTCTCCTCGGCTGCCTCGAAGGTCTCCTGCATCAGCCTGGGGTCTCCCCCGGCGAAGTACAGGCGGTTGCCGGCCTCGATGAACGACGAGTAGACCTCCTGGAGCCCGGCCTCGAGGCTGATCCGAACCGGATCCGACGGGAGCACCTCGGGGCGCCACCGGCGGGCGGAGTCTACCGAAGCCCGGAGATCCGCCAGAGCTTCCGCCAGCCGGCCCTGGGCCATGCGGACCCGCCCGCGATCATGGTGCAACTGCCAGGAGGGAATCAGCCTTGGGGCGCCCGCAACCAGTGCGATCGCTTGATCCAGGAGGTGGGATGCGGAATCCAGATCCCCCTGGGCCAGGCGCAGCAGGCCCAGGGTGCGGTAGGAAAGCACGACGGCCTTGTCACGGGCGAGCCTGCGCCTGCGGTAGGCTTCCAGTAGGGCCTGCTCTGCGCCCTCGAGTTCTCCGGAGCGGAGCAGCTCGTAGCCCGCCTGGTTCCACGCCAGCGCTTCGGTGGCGGAATCCCCCCGGCGCTCGGCTTCCTGGAGGGCCTCTCCGAACAGGCGGAGCGCCGCCTCCAGATCACCGCCTCGCGCCCGCAGCCTGGCAAGTTGGATCAGCAGCTTCGCGCGGTATTCCGGATGGGGACGGCCTTCCAGCAGCGCCAGCCCGGATTCGGCCGCCTGCCGCGCCGAGTTGACCTCGCCCATCTCCAGGTACAGGGCCGAGATGTTGAACGCCAGGCCCGCCGCCGCGTCCCAGTCGCCCATCTTCCGGGCCAGATCCCTGGCCGCCAGGTAGGCGGCCATGCCCTCACGGTAGCGGAATGCCGCCACGCGGCAGGCGCCCAGGTTGTTCAAGAAGCGCACCGCGTGGTCGCCCTGGCGGAAACGGCTGGCTTCCCGCCAGCCTGCTTCGAACCGCTGGGCGGCGGCAGAGTAGTGTCCTGCCTGGAACATGCGCAGCGCCTGGCTGTGCAGCTCCAACAACGAGCGCCGTCGGGCATCGATGTCCGGGCTGCGACGGGCTGGAGCAGAGGCCCGGGTGCCGGCCCGGTAGAGCACGCCCGCACTGGCGATCACGCCCACGGCGGAAAGCACCAGGAGCGTGGCTCGGACCCGCCGGTCTCTGAGCCCCAGCTTCAGGGACATGGCCTCGCGCCCCGGCCTCTACCCCGTCCGGGGTACTCCCGGGGGAATCATAACAGACTTCGGCAGACAAGATTGCGTTTTCTTAAGGATTGTCAGAAGTTGTCAGGAGGCTGGGAACACTCGCAGCGGATGGCGGCGAGGCGCGCGGCCTGCCTGCGTCGGCGTGAGCACACGCCGGGCGGGCGCTCTGCTTGCGGGGTCTGGCGTTCCGGGTAGTGCCCCGGGCCCGCGAGCACTATCCCGGAATCCGTCCAGGCGGTTCGAGGACTGCCCTCCTGGGACAGTCAGAACGCGCGAGCGTTGCGTTGATGATCCAGCGCTTTCTGGAAGCGGTCTCACAACCCCGGAGGGGGGTTGAGGATGATGATGATGGGTTCTGGTTCCATGTTCACCTGCGGGTGGGGCGAACACCCTATCCCGCGCTCTGAGGATACGGGCGGTGAAGTACCCGAGAAGCTGAGGCAGGAGCCCTAGTCGCGCGAAAAAAAGGACTTAGAAAATCGCCAGGGGCGTGACCGCGACCCTTCAGCGCAGCGAGAGGATGCGGTGCTGCTCGGCGGAGTCGCGGGCCAGGATCACGATCTCGGTGACCCGGTAGGTGTCCTCCAGCGGCAGCGCGGGGGGCTTGCCGTTGTACACCGATTCCAGGAAATCGACGAACACCGAGCCGGCCGGCGGCAAGTTCGTGATCACCCGGGGCTGGCCCTTGCTGCTGAGCACCGTGACGCCGGTGGCGGCCTGGTACTCGACCACACCGTTGGTGCCCGCCAGGCGCAGGCGGTCGTCGCCGTGGGTGGGAGCCGTGGACGGCCGGAAGTAGTCCATGCGCAGCACGCCGGCGCCCCCGTTATCCAGCCGGAACAGCGAGGCCGTGACGTTCTCCATGTCACCCAACTCGGGAAAGGCCATGCGGGTCTGGTAGGAGAGCACCTCGACGAGTTCCCGGCCGCTGGTCCACCGCATCAGGTCCACCATGTGGCTACCGATCCAGGGGATGGTTCCACCGTAAGTGGCGCGCTTCTTGAACCAGGGGGCCCGGTCGCCCACCTTGTACGATTTTTGCGCGGCGATCTGCGCCACCTCGCCGATCTCACCCGAGTCCACGATTTGTTTCATGGCCAGGTAGGGCGGCGAGAAGCGCATGGGCAGCAGCATGCTCAGCCGGACGCCGGAGCGTGCGACGGCCTTCTTCACCCGCTCCAGGTCCGGGCGCTCGATGGCCAGCGGCTTTTCCGCGATGACGTGCAGCTTGCGCTCCACGCACGCGAGGATGCCAGCGGCCCGCTCGCCGTTGCTGTTGCAGACGGCCACCAGGTCGAGCTTCTCCTGCTCGAGCATGCGGTGATAGTCGCTGTAGCGGCGCGCCGCGCTCAGCCGGGGGTTGCGCGCCGTGCGCGCCAGGGCCCGCTCATCGGCTACCGCGATGGCCACCATCTCGACGTCAGGCAGCCTGGGGAGCTGCGACAAGATCTCCTCGGGATGCCCGTCCAGTCCCACCATGGCCACGCGGACCTTGGTGGGTAGCCGGACGGTCTCGGGAGCGACTTGCGCCGTCAGGGCCGAGGAAGCCGCACCCGCCATCCAGGCGCGGCGGGACACTGGGGGAACGCGCGTGAGCTGCATGCCATGTACCCTCCTCGTAGGGTAATATTAGCACTCGGTGACTCGATGAACCGACGTGAACTTCTGCATCTCGTAGCGGGCGGCGCCGGGGCGAGGCTGGTTGCGGCCGCGCCCCGCCGGCGGCCGAACATCATCCTCATCATGGCCGACGACATGGGTTTCTCCGACCTGGGCTGCTACGGCTCGGAGATCTCGACTCCCAACCTGGACCGGCTGGCCGCGCGCGGCGTGCGCTTCACGCAGTTCTACAACACGGCGCGCTGCTGTCCCACGCGGGCCGCGCTGCTGACCGGCCTGTACAACCACCAGACCGGCGTGGGCCACATGGTCAACGATCGCGGGGCGCCCGCCTATCAGGGCTACCTCAACGACCGCTGCGTGACCATCGCCGAAGCGCTGCGCCCCGCCGGCTACCGGACGCTCATGACCGGCAAGTGGCACGTCGGGGAGAATCGCCCGCACTGGCCCACCGACCGCGGCTTCGAGCGCTACTTCGGCCTCATCAGCGGCGCCACGAACTACTTCCGCTTGGACGAGGGGCGCAAGATGGCCCGCGACGACCAGCCCTACACGCCCCCGCGGGAGGGCTTCTACATCACGGACGCTATCAGCGACTGGGCCGTCAAGTACATCGACGAATACGGCCGGCGGCCGGAACCATTCTTCCTCTACGCGGCCTACACCGCGCCGCACTGGCCCCTGCACGCGCTGCCCGCCGAGATCGCCAAGTACCGCGGCAAGTACCTCAAAGGGTGGGACGCCCTCCGGAGGGAACGGCACGCCCGGCAGATCCGCTTGGGGCTGGTGGACCGGCGGTGGCCCCTCACCCCGCGCGACAGCAGCGCCCCGGCCTGGGAGGACGTCAAAGACAAGGAAGCTCGCGACCTCAAGATGGCGGTATACGCGGCGCAGATCGACCGCCTGGACCAGGGCGTCGGCCGGGTACTCGCCAGGCTCCGCCAGGCCGGCGCCGAGGAGAACACCCTGGTCATGTTCCTGGCCGACAACGGCGGCTGCGCCGAAGAAGTGGATCGCGGCAAGCCCGGCGTGCCGCCCGGCGGCGCGGAGTCGTTCATGAGCTACGGCCTGCCCTGGGCCAATACCTCCAACACGCCGTTCCGCTTGTACAAGCACTGGGTGCACGAGGGCGGCATCGCCACGCCCTTCATCGCCCGCTGGCCCGCGGTCATCCGGCGGCCCAACCAGATCGTGCACCAGGCCGGCCACATCATCGACGTGATGGCCACCTGCCTGGAGGCCGCCGGAGTCGAGTACCCGAGGACATATCAGGGCCGCGAGATCCAGCCCCTGGAGGGCCAGAGCCTGGCGCCCATCTTCCGCAGCGGCCGGCGCGAGGGCCACGACATCCTCTGCTGGGAGCACGAAGGCAACCGCGCCGCGCGCCAGGGCAACTGGAAACTCGTCTCACGCCACCCGGGCGGCTGGGAGCTCTACGATCTGGAGGCCGATCGCACGGAGCTCAACAACCTGGCGAGCAAGCACCCTGACAAGGTCCGCGAGCTCAGCGAAAAGTACGATCAGTGGGCCCGCCGCTGCGGCGTCATCCCCTGGTACGAGCTGCCGAAGAAGGCGGCGCCGTAATGCCCTGCCTCGCAAGTTCGTTGACAGTAGGCACTAAGGCGGCCGACAGGCTGAAAGCCTATCCCACCAGGCAGCATGGTCAGGGCGTCTGCGAGGCAGGACACTAGTGCCCGCCGCCGCCGAAGCCTTGCTGTTGGGGTTGTCCTCGGGACCGGCTTGCATGTCCTCCTGCGGGCCAGTGCTGGTGCCCTGGCTGGCCGCGGAGAGCCAAGGGTACCGCGGCACGGCGGGGCGGCTGGCGGTGTTCCTGGGAGGACGGCTGGCAGGCTACCTTCTGTTCGCGGTGCTGGTGTGGGGGCTGGGGCTGGCGCTGCCCGTCGAGCCGCGGCCGCGTGCGCTGATCTTCGGCGCGGTGCAGTTGGCGCTCGCGGGGATGCTGGCCTACTACGCGCTGGCGCGCCGCAAGCCCCGCAGGGGCGGCCTTCCGCCGGCTGAACTGGTGAGCATAGCGGCGAAGCCGCCGGCGCCACGAGGCGCGGCCGCGCTGCTGGGCCTGCTGACGGGCCTCAACCTCTGTCCGCCGTTTCTGGTGGCCGCGGTGCGCGCCGCCGAAAGCCCCAGCCTGCCGGTGACCATGGTGTTCTTCTTGCTGTTCTTTCTGGGAACCTTGGTGTGGTTCCCTCCGTTGATCGTCCTGGGCGCGCTGCGGCGGACGGCTGCCGTCGCCACCGTGGCGCGCATGACCATGCTGATCCTGGCCGCGTACTATGCTTACTTGGGTGTCCTGAGCTTGGGAGGATTCCTGTTACATGCCTAGCAAGATTCAGAAGCCGCCGCCCCGCAGGCTGGGCAAGGCCTTGCTGCTGACGCTGCCGGTGCTGCTGTGGGCGCTGCTGATGTTCTCCCGCGCGTTCCAGCAGCCAGGCCCGGCGGTTCGCGCGGCAGCCCTGCTGACGGCGGCCTTCATGGTCACGCTGTTTTTCCTGATGATGCGCACTTACGAGACGCATCGCTGGCGGCGCGTCTTCTTCGTGGCCCTGGGCTTCCTGTTCCCGGTCGGATTCATTTGGGAGCTGATCGCCGTGCGGGGCTCGATGAGCATCCCCATCGAGCAGATGCTCGCCGGCAACACGCCGTTCTGCTTCCTGGCCATCCCCATGATGATCGTGCCGGCGGCGCTGGCCAAGACCATCATCTTCCCGGGCTCGATCCTGCCGACGCCGAGCAACCCGCACGCCATCGGCGCCATGATCGGGCTGTGGCTGGCGGCGACCATCGTGCTGGGCAAAGGCTGGTGCAGCTTCGGATGCTTCTTCGGGGGCTTGGAAGAGGGTTTCTCGAACGTGCTCAAGAAGGCGCGCATCCGCAACATCAGCGCGAAGTGGCGGCTGGCGCCGTGGGCGGTGCTGGCGGCCATCGTGCTGTTGTCGGCCGCCACGTTCGACCCCATCTACTGCTCCTGGCTGTGCCCGTTCAAGACGGTCACCGAGTACGCGGAGGTGCGCTCGGTAGAAGGCGCGGTGCAGACCGGAGTTTTCCTGGGCCTGTTCGCGGGACTGGTGGTGACGCTGCCGGTACTCACGAAGAAACGCACGCAGTGCGCCTTCTTCTGTCCCTTCGGCGCCTTCCAATCGCTGTTCAACAAGGTGAACGTGTTCGACATCCGCATCGACCGCGACCAGTGCGCGGGCTGCGTCTCCTGCCAGCGGAGCTGCCCCATCCAGGCATTGGACAAGGACGCCGTCGAGCGCGGCAAGACGCTGATGGCGTGCATGAAGTGCGGCGCCTGCGTGGACGTCTGCCACAAGCAGGCCGCGTTCTGGCACATCAAGGGGACCGCGGTGGGCGTCTCCTCCGAGCGGGCCCGCCTGCTGTACCTGTACGCGGCCTGGGGCTTCGCCACTATGTTCGGCGGGAGCATCCTGGCCAACTCGCTCCAGAGGTTGCTGGGGTTCCTGGGATAGAGAGGGCGTCATGAAGAGCATACGACCCATCCTGGGCTACACGGCGGCGGCGCTCACGGTGCTGGCCGCCGTGCTGACGCCCTTCGTGCTGATCGGGCTGTTCACGCGGGGCGTGGCCGCCACGGGCGTGCGCGTGGACCCCGTGTACACCGGCGGCAAGGCTTCGCACACTGTGGTGAGGGGGAACTACCGCGTGGTGGTGCATAGCCCGGTCTCACCGCGTGGGCCGCTCCAGCGCGCGGCGCCGTATGTGCAGCTTGTGTGGCAGCCGGCCTCCGCGCTGCCGCTGCGGGTCTCCGACGAAATCGATCTCACCGATGACCGCCGGCCCGACCTGCGGGTCACCTTCGACGTGTCCCGCGATGCGAAGGCCGAGCTGCGCGTGGACGTCGAGCCGTTGACCGCGCTGGTGCGACCGATGCGCCGGGTGGGGCAGGAATCGTTCTCCTCGCTGATCGCGCGCGTGGGCGACACCATCATGGTGCGCGTCCCGCTGCGGTGAATAGGGCCAGGACGGCGGCGCGATGACCAAGCGCGAGCGAGTCGAGCGCGTCCACCGGCTGGAGAGGCCGGACCGCATCCCGTTCGTGCCCGCCATTTACGAGCACAAGGCCCGCCTGATCGGCCGCACGCCCACGGAGATCTGCCGCCACGCCGAGCTGCTGCGGGCGGCGCTGGAGCGGGAGCTGGCCCTCTACGACCCCGACATGCTGGTGGTCGGCGTGGACGTCTACAACGTGGAAGCCGAGGCGCTGGGCTGCCAGGTCCGCTACTTTGACGATTCAACTGCGGTGCCCGCGATCACCGCGCCGCTCCTCGACGCGCCCGCGGACCTCGGGCGGCTGCGCCTGCCCGACCCAGAAGGCGACGGGCGTATGCCGCTGTACCTCGAAGTGGCCGCCGCGGTCGTGCGCGATCACGGCGCGGAGATGATCATCCGCGGCGCCGTGACCGGCCCGTACTCGCTGGCCTCGGAACTGGTGGGACCGGAGAGACTCGCCATGGCGGCCATCGAGGAGCCCGGCTTCGTTCGGAAGCTGCTCGAATTCGCCGGGCAGGTCACGGTGCGCTTCGGCGCGGCGTTTCTCGGGCGCGGCGCGGAGGTCATCATCTTCGACTCGCGCGCGGCTCCCCCGCTGATCTCCCCGCGCTCGTTCCGGGAACTGGTGTTGCCGGTGTACCGGGACCAAGTGGTGCCGGAGCTGAAGGCCGCGGGGGCGCGCTTCCTGCCTTTGATCATCGGCGGAGACACCACACGGATCCTGGACGCGTTGTTGGCTGCGGGCGCAACGCAATTGCTGTGCGACGCTCCGGCCGATCTGGATGCTTTCAAGCGCGCGTGCGCTGCGGCCCGTGTGCCCTTCCGCGCCAACGTGGATGCGCGGCTGATACATCACGGCCCGCCGGAGGCCATCCGCCGCGAGGCGGTGCGGATCGCCAGCCAATGCCGCGACTTTCCTGGCTTCCTGCTGGGCTGCGGCGTGGTGGCCTACGACTGCCCGCCCGAGCACGTTCTGGCGTTGCGAGAAGCGCTGGGGTGAGGGGGGGCGGCCGCGCTCAGGCCGCGTAGCGCACGACCTCGATCTCGGCTCGCTCGTCGGCTGTCGAGAGAATCCGCTCGACCCGTTGCATCACCGGGTGTGCCAGCAGATACTCCTCGCAGGTGGAACACTGCGTGACAGGCAGGTCGCGGACGATCACGATAGATCTGTCGCCCAGCTTGAATGGCAGGTCGGTCGTGCGCTCCTGCATGTCACCACCGCAAACGCGGCAAGTCACGGCGGCCTCCTGATTCTCAGGTCCTGATCCCACCCGCCCGGCTCCGGGACATAGACCGTGACCACCCGCACGTTGTCACCGGCCACATCGACGGCAAACAGGACATGAAACACCATGTTCCCATACTTGGCTCGCACCAGGTAGCTGGGAAGGTACTTGTCCGTCGGGTATTCCTCGAGGATCTCGTACGAGGGCGCAGCCGCCAGGACAGCGTCACTGGAGATCCTCCGTTGCCACAACCTCATGTTCACGTGGTACGTCCAGAACACCCGCTTGGCTTTCACGCGCTCCTTGATGAAGCCCAAGGGATCAGCCGGAATGGCCGCCGGATCCACACGTGTATTCTACAGTACTGGCGACGGGTGCCCTTGGCCGGCCTCTCTATCGGCGCATCGTCGGCAGACGGAGCTGATGCCGAGCTTGGTGCGCCGCGGGCAGCCTTTCTCGCCGGCAACGGCCCTGAAGGCGGTGCCCAGGGAGAAGGCGCTCCAGCGTCCTACACCCCACAAGAGCAATGCTATACTCGCCTTCAGCATGGGGAAGCGAGACGCCCTTCGGGATCTGATCTGGAACGTCCCTTCGGTAGCCTCAGCCCTCCTGTCGGCCCTGAGTGTGCTCCTGACATATCTGTTTCTCCCGCCGCAGTACAGTTGGAGCCGGCCTTGGATTATCCTGCTGGTCCTGGTGGCGGGTCTAATGATTGCCGCCACACGGCTCCTTCACCATAAAGATGAGGAGATCTCCCGCCTGCGCCAGGAGATTGCGGATCTCAGCAGGCGGCCCTACGACTTGGCGCTGGCGGATGAGGCCCGTCGCATGATTGCCGCGCTCCCCGCCGAGGCGCCGGAAGTTCTTCGCTTCGTGTTGGAGCGATGCCCAGTGAGCTCACATGTCATCAGAGAGTATGCGAGGCCCCGGGGGCAGGCGTTCGAAAAGGCAGTGTTCGACACGCTGGTGGGAGGGGAGAAGGAAGGGCTCTTGGTCAGGATATTGACCGGACCTCCTGCCGACCAGAAGACGTCCTGGGACATCACGAACCAGTTCAAAGCGGTGCTCAAGGACATCCTGTACGAGCAGCGCTGACCGCTCGTGCGTGACCTGTCCTGGGAGCCGGTGGACCGCTGGCAGGACGAGGACCCGGGCGGCCCTCAAACGTCCGCCGGCGACCACACCCTCAGGCCGGGCACCCGCGCGAAGTCCTGGTCGCGCGTCACCACGTCAGTGAGGCCCAGCCTCTGCATGGAGGCCACATTGATCGAGTCGTTGACCAGCAGCCCGTGCACCCGGCGGATCCGATGACTGACCGAGATATCCGCCGCGGTCACTTCGACGATCCTCAGCGGGAGCCGGAGAAGTCTCTCCACGTCCTCGATGTATGAAGATGTTTGCGTCGATCAGGCAAGCCGTGCCCGGCGGGAGCGCGCTAGTATCCACACAGGTTCTCGTCCTCAGCGAGCCAGCGGAGCGTATCGGCATCGAGCAACATCATGCTGCCACGGGTCTGCTCAACCGCTGCCAGGGCATCCGACCGCCGGCTGCCATCAGGGCCCTTAAGCAACTCGGCGGCTAGCCGGCGCTGCTGCTCCGCCGGCAGCCTGCGGGCCGCATCCAGAACGCTGCTGAAGGTGGTGTCGGCCACGGGAGAGTCCCCCGCCTCCTATCCTACCAATACCGACGTTGACCGCAGTAAACGGGCTCGTGACGCCGTCACTTCCGGCAGCAGGTCGAGGTGGTCGATGCACCCCGGGGGCTGCACCCCGGGGACGGACCGCATGTTTCCCCTGTCACCGGGGACGGGCAGCGCCGTCCACCGGCAGGAAACATGCGGTCCGTCCCCGGGTTAGACTTCAATGGATCTGCCGCCCCAGCAACTCCAAGAACTCCCGGTTTGTCAGGCCGGCTTGACGCAGGACGCTCTTGACGATGTGCGCGGGCAGGTCGAAGCGGGCGTGACAGGGGACGGTGACGCGGCCCGGTTTTGACGGGTGTTTGAGCTGCACATGAGAACCGCTCGTTTCGTGGATGTAGTAGCCCGCTCTCTGGAGGGCCCGGACAACCTCGCCCGGACGGAGGCCGGTCAGCTTCGGCGGCATGCCTACACGGTGACGGTCAGTTCCTCGGTGACCGGCTCCTGGCGCGCGAACGGGTCTTCAGGGATGTCCTCCCCGTCCTTGAGCAACCCTCGCAGGTGGCAAACGATCGCATCGCGCGCCATCTCGCGGGACTCCTCGATGGTCCGGCCGTAGGTGACGATCCCTGGCAGCGCAGGCACGATGACCTGGTAGCCGCCCTCCGCCAGTTCTTCGTAAATCACTGTATAGCCGTGTTCAGCCATTTAGTTACTCACCTCCGGCACCAGCTCGACGTGGTCGATGATGCCGATGACGGCGGTCTCGATGGGGGTCATGGGGCGGCCCACGCTGGAGAAGGCGCTGAAGCCCTCCATGGTCAGGAGCACCTTCTCGCCGATGCCGGCCTGGACGGCGTCCACGGCCACTACGGCGTCGCCGCGATCGGTGCCGTCCAAGTTGAGCGGCTGCACCAGGAGCAGCTTGAGCCCTTCGTGGCTGGCGTGCTTGCGCGTGGCCACCACCTCGCCGATGACGCGGGCAATCAGCATTCAGCCCCTCTTCACATGCAGCTCATCCACGATGGCCACGATGGTGGCATCGGTGACCACTTCGTCGGGCGAGAACGCGAAGCTGGCTTCGCTCGCCCGCGTCCAATAGATCAGCTCGCCGGCGCCGGCGCCCGCGCAGTCGGTGCAGATGATGCGCTTGCCGGTGTCGGCGAGCTCCGGGGTGACCGGCTGCACAATGAGCAGGCGGTGTCCCGTCAGGCACTCGTTTTTGACCGTGGACCACACGCGGCCCACCACACGCCCCAGGAACATGGCGGCTACTTCTTCTCGTCCAGGCTGACGGTATCGACGATGCCCACGATGGAGGTGTCCACGGGCCGGTCCTTGCAGCCTTCGGCCATGCGCGCCGAGCTGCCCGAAACCGCCAGCACGGTTTCGCGGTACCCGGCGCTCACCGTATCCACCGCCACCACGTAGCCGGACTCGTCCTTGCCCTCCGGCGAGATCGGCTTGAGCACCAGCAGCTTCTTGCCCTCCAGCCGGGGGTCCTTGCGCGTGGCGACCACCGTGCCCACAACGCGGGCCAGTATCATGAAGAACCTTCCTCCGCCGGCCTACTTATTGTCGCTCTTGCCGATGGGCAAGGCGTCCTCGAGGCTGGGATGCGGCCGCGGGATCACGTGCACGGCGATCAACTCGCCCACGCGGCGGGCCGCCGCGGCGCCGGCGTCCGTGGCCGCGCTCACCGCCGCCACGTCGCCCCGCACCAGCGCGGTCACGTAGCCCGAACCGATTCTCTCCCAGCCGATCAGGGTCACCTTGGCAGCCTTGACCATGGCGTCGGCGGCCTCGATCATGGCCACCAGGCCGCGCGTCTCGATCATTCCTAGTGCTTCGCCCATTCGTCCTCCGAGAACCGCTCCCTAACGGTCGCGGCTCAGCTATGCTGCACCCCGCGCGCGTGGAGCGCTTCGTTGATCAGCCCGATCAGCTCCTCGCGCGTCAACACAAATCTCTCCGTGCCCTCCGCCTCTTCGGCGGCCAGCGGGCAGCCCGGCACTCCCGCGGCCGGGCACTTGATGCCGTGGCGGGCCCGCGACTCCAGCAGCTTCTCGACCTCCGCGCGGGGCAGCACCTTGGGCCCGCCGAGCAACTCCGCCACCAGGGTGATGCGCGCGAAGTGCTCGACCGTCTCCATGCGGAAGAAGGCCCGCCAGGCATCCTCGCCGCAGCAGACCGCCCCGTGATTGCCCATCAGCAACGCATCGTACTTGGGAATCAGCGGCAGCATGGGATCGAGCAGCTCGGGCGTCCCCGGCAGGCCGTACTCGGCCAGGGGCACGCAGCCCAGCGCCACGACTACTTCGGGCAGCAGCGCTACGGTGAGCGGCTTGCCCGCGCTGGCGTAGCCCGTGGCCACGGGCGGGTGCGCGTGCAGCACCGAGCGCACGTCCGGCCGCAGCCTGTAAATGGCCAGGTGCATGGCGATTTCCGAGGTGCGCTCCTTCTGCCCCGAGAGCTTGTTGCCCTCCAGGTCGCAGACGATCAGGTCGTCGGGCGCCATCATGCCCTTGCACACGCCGGTGGGGGTGGCCAGGATGCGGTCCGCGTCCATGCGGACGGTAATGTTGCCGTCGTTGGCCGCAATCCACCCCTTCTGCCACACGAGCCGGCCTATCTCGACGATGTCCTGCCGGTGCTCCCGTTCGGTCTTTGCCATCGGAACACCAAATTGTACCAAACGGCCCCCATGCCGGTGCTGGACGCCCCCACTGTACAATAGAGTGAGCAACGTGGACACTCGCCGCATGTGCCCGCACTGCCGGGCCTTCATCAAATCCAGCGATCGCGTCTGCCCGTACTGCGAGACCGCAGTCGGCCCGCGGGCCGTGGACCGCCGCTCCCCGGGCGAGGTCCTGGGCGGCCTGATCCCCCAGGCCCGCTTTACCACCACGCTGATCCTGCTGATCAACTTCGGCCTGTACGCCGCCACCGCGCTCGCCAGCCTCCGCGCCGGCTCCGAGGGCGCCTGGTCCGATATAGACGCTCGCACGCTGTTCGATTTCGGCGCCAAGTACCGCCCGGCGGTATTTCTCGGGCAGTGGTGGCGGCTCATCACGGCCGGTTTCCTGCACGGCGGCCTGCTGCACCTGCTAATGAACTCCTGGGTGCTGTTCGACCTGGGCGCCCAGGTGGAGGAGATCTACGGCGCCAGCCGCTTTCTGGTGATTTACTTCGTGGCCACCGTAGCCGGTTTCTTCGCCAGCACCTGGTGGTTCGCGGGCCTGTCCGTGGGGGCCTCCGCGGGGATCTTCGGCCTGATCGGCGCGATGATCGCGCTGGGGACGCGGCACCCGCTGGGAGCGGGCATCCGCGCCCTCTATATCCGCTGGGCCATTTACGGGCTGCTGCTGGGGCTGCTGCCCGGCCTGCGCGTCGATAACGCCGCGCACCTGGGCGGGCTGGCCGCCGGCTTCGCCGTCGGATTCGTGGCGGGACTGCCGGAGGGGGCCCCCACATGGGCGGACCGGCTCTGGCGCGTGGCGGCCTACCTGTCGGTGTTCCTCACCGTGGTGGCCTTCCTGAATATGTACCTGTGGTTCACCGGCGGAAGAGGTTAGGCGCGCGGTCCCTTCAGTACTTGGATCGCTGCAACGCAAAACGCCGGCAGGTCGTCCGGCTTGCGTGAGGTCACCAGGTTCCGGTCCACCACGACTTCGGCGTCTTCGTAAAGCCCGCCGGCGTTCACCACGTCGTCCCTGATCGCCGAGAAGCAGGTCACCCGCCGTCCGGGGAGGATGCCCGCTGAGCACAGCACCCAGCCGGCGTGGCAGATGGCGGCGATGAGTTTCCCCTGCGCGTCGAGGTCGCGGACGAGTTGAAGGGCCTTGGGGTAGCGACGAATGTGATCGGGTGCGTAGCCGCCCGGAATCAACACGCCGTCGATGTCGCCCGCCGAGACCTGATCGTAGGATCTCTCCGCCACGATGGGGTAGCCGTACTTGCCGGGGTAGGTCTCCCCCGCCTTGGCGCCCACGACGAGCACCTCGGCCCCGGCCTCCTTGAGTCGGTAGTAGGGATACCACACCTCCAGGTCCTGGTAGATCTGGTCCACCAGGAGGGCGACTTTCTTTCCTTGGAGCTCCATGTCTCCTCATTGTAGGCGGTGCCCACAGCGGCTGGCCCCGGCCTGCCCTAGGATTGCTTCGATGGCGCAAGCAGAGTAGACTTGTGCCCCAGACGGGCGTTCCATGGTGGGCGATAGTGTCTCGCACTCCAGTGGGGGGCGGGTCTAGGCATTCGGCCAAGGGCTCGCAGAGCTCACCCCGCAGCCTGGGCCGCCGGAATCGGCAGCTCCCTGCGCCATTCCGTTCGCTTCTGTCAACCCTGCGGTTGCTCTGACGCATACCTTCAATCTGCCGCAGCCGTTCAGAATCCCCTGCCTTCATTCGGCTTCAATCTTGGCTCCGCAAGCTCACCTTCGCCACTGCCTTGCAGGGATGCCCAGGACGCTCTCTCGTCCAGGCCACGGTAAATGAACGCAACATCGTCTGGCGTGAACGCAAGGGACTGGCGCTGCATCTGGACGTAGTCGGGGCGGTCCCATTTCTGCTTCATGATGCCGGTCGCGGAGTGTACGGTGGAGCATCGCAGCATGTGCGTGATCTCATGCGCCAGCACATGGGGCAGCAGGGAGGCCACTGCGGCGGCCCGCACGCGGTCGTGGAAGACCACGATGTGGGTCCGCTCATACGGCATAGCGTAGGCCATGGCTCCGGGGTGATGGTCGGCCGCGGTGTCGCGCGCCAGAGTGATCACAATGCCGCGCACCGGCGGCAGGCAGGACCGCGGGTCATTCCGCCACTCGAGCTTCACCCCAATCCGCGCGAACATCTGGGAGGCGACCGCCTCGGCCCAAAAGACTGCCGCGGCGTTCCCTCCGGGGTTCATGCAGACCGTCACCGTCCGCTTCGCCGCCTGCCTTTGGGCGGCGCCCGCATGAACCGCTGGGGCGCACAGCAGGGCCACTGCCGCCAGCCGCTTCAGGCACACATGTTGCGTCAGATTCCGTGACATGGTTTCCCTCTCCTCCGGGCCCCTTTTGCCTCAGCTACTCACCCTTGGAAGCCCGTTTCCACCCTTCGTTACCGGAAAAACGCGCCAGGAACTTGCAGCCAACTTCGAGGCATTTCTTTCTGGTTCCGGTGCTACAATCACCCCGAGGGCGAGATGGAGCCCCAAACAGGCGCCGACGTAACTGGCTTGCTGCAAGCCTGGAGAGGTGGGGACCGCGGTGCATTGGACAACCTCATCCCCTTGCTGGAGAGGGAGTTACACCGGATCGCCAAGCACTACATGGCAGCCCAGCCTCCCGGCCACACCCTCCAGACCACGGCGTTGGTCAACGAGGCTTACCTGCGGCTGATCGACGCCCAGCGGGTTAGTTGGCGCGACCGCCTGCACTTCCTCGCTGTCTGCTCCCAGATCATGCGTCACGTCCTCGTGGATCACGAGCGCGCCCGCCGGGCCGCCAAGCGCGGGGGCGGCGGTCAAGGGATTCCCCTGGAGGAGGCGTGGGTTGCCTCCCCCGAGCCGGGAACGGACCTTATCGCCATCGATGAGGCGCTCAGCGCGCTGGCGAAGGTTTACCCGCGCAAGGCGAGGGTCGTGGAACTGCGTTTCTTCGGAGGCCTTAGCGTGGAGGAAACTGCGGCCGTGCTGGAGGTGTCTCAGGACACAGTAATGCGCGACTGGAGCCTGGCGCGGGCCTGGCTGGCGCGCAAACTGCGGCAGGAGCGGCCGGATGGACCCGGAGCAATTACGGAAGATTGAAGCGCTGTACGAGGCGGCGCTGGAAGTGGAACCTGCGGGGCGGGCCGCCTTCGTCGCGGAGAAGTGTGCCGGCGATGAGTCCTTGCGACACGAGGTCGAATCGCTGCTTCGGCACGATGAGAACGCCGGGCGCTTTCTGGAAGTCCCCGCGGTCGGGATGCTCCCTCAGGGCGCCCGGCCGGCCGTCGGAGGGCGCGTCTCCCACTATGAGATTCAGGAGAAGCTCGGCGAGGGCGGGATGGGTGTGGTCTACAAAGCTCGGGATACCCGCCTGGGCCGCAGCGTGGCGCTGAAGTTCGTCAAGGCCCAGTTCAGCGAGCGCTTCGAGCGCGAGGCCCGTGCCATCGCGGCCCTGAACCATCCCCACATCGCCACGCTTTACGAGGTGGGCGAACATGAAGGCGCGCCCTACCTCGCCATGGAGTATGTCGAGGGCAAGACGCTGGACGCGGTGATCGGGCGCAAGGGACTGAAGCTGAGCGACGCACTGAAGTACGGCGTGCAGATCGCGGACGCGCTGGCCCAGGCTCACTCGGCGGGCATCGTCCACCGGGACCTCAAGCCGGGCAACGTGATAGTGACCGGCGACGAGCGGGTGAAGGTACTGGACTTCGGCTTGGCGAAGCTTACCGAAACCGCCCCGGCGAGCCCCGACGCCAGCAGGCTCACCGAGCAGTCTGCGACCGAGTCCGGCATGATCGTCGGCACAGTGAGCTACATGTCGCCCGAGCAGGCCGAAGGGAAGAAGGTGGACGCGCGGAGCGACATCTTCAGCTTCGGATCAGTACTCTACGAGATGCTGACCGGGCGGCGAGCATTCCAGGGGGACTCGGCGGCCTCAACGCTGGCGGCGATCCTGCACCTGGAGCCGCCACCGCTCCCGGCAGGGATGCCGCACGACCTGGAGAAAGTCATCACGCGCTGCCTGCGCAAGGACCCGGCCCACCGCTTCCAGCACATGGACGACCTTAAGGTGGCGCTGGAGGAGCTAAAGGAGGAATCGGATTCCGGCAAGCTGGCCGGCACTCCGGCGGACGAACGCAAGCGGCCGCGGCGGTGGCCGTGGGCCATCGCGGCTGCAGCGGCGCTGCTGTTGGCCGCGGTGCTGGTTTGGCGGCTGCGAGAGGCATCGCCGCCCAGCGACCTCAGGGCCGTCGCGCTGACCTCCTATTCCGGCATCGAGAGGCAACCATCGTTTTCGCCGGACGGCAACAAGGTGGCTTTCGTCTGGAACGGCGAAAAGGAGGACAACTACGACATCTACATCAAACAGATCGGCTCGGCGGGACCTCCCATGCGGCTGACCACGAGCCCGTCGGCTGAGAGAAGCCCCGCTTGGTCTCCGGACGACCGCTGGATCGCATTCACGCGTCAGCAACAGGACAACGTCGCGGTCATGTTGATCTTACCCCTGGGCGGGCCGGAGCGCAAGCTGACTGAGATGATAGGTGTCGGCGGGCTGTCCTGGACGCCGGACGGGAAGTGGCTTGCCTTTGGCGCGCGGGATTCACTGGAGGAGCCGAGCAGCATCTGGGTGATTTCGGTTGAAACCGGCGAGCGCCGCAGGCTGACCACATTTCTGACTAAATCCACGGCTGCCGAGGGCGCTTTGGGCGACTCTTTCGCGTCCATCTCGCCGGATGGCCGCACCCTGGCATTTAGAAGAATCGCGAAACAGTTTAATTGCGACCTCTATACGTTGCGGTTGACGCAAGATCTGCGACCCGATGGGGAGCCGGCGAAGGTCACCGATCAGCGATACTCCGAGGTTGTCGGCATTGCATGGACCGCAAATGGCCGCGAAATCGTGTACGGGGCGGGGGGCGGGGCGAACTACTCCCTCTGGCGGGTCTCCCTTTCCGGACAGCGGACCCCGAAACGCCTGCCGTACGCGTTCCCTGCGGCCATTTTCCCCGCGATTGCACGCACGCCGCCCCGCCTCGCGTACACCTGGCTGGTCCTCAACGTGAACCTCTGGCGTCTGGACACGCGCATGGGAGACCGCAAGCCGCTCATCACCTCGACTTATGATAGCCGCTTCCCGCAGTACTCGCCGGACGGCCGCAAGATCGCCTTCTCGTCCACCCAGAGCGGGAACATGGAAGTCTGGACTTGTCAGGCGGATGGATCGAACTGTTTGCAGCTCACATCGTTGGGCCGCATTTGCGGGAGCCCGCACTGGTCGCCCGATGGCCGTTGGCTGGCCCTGGATACCAATGCGGAGGGGCAGTACGAGATCTACGTGGTTGCAGCGGACGGGGGCGCGCCGCGCAACCTAACACATAACCCTGCGGCCGACATTAACCCGAGCTGGTCGCGCGACGGTCGTTGGATCTACTTCGCTTCCGATCGTAGCGGGCGATACGAGGTCTGGAAAGTGCCGAAAGACGGTGGCGAGGCGGTCCAGGTCACGCGCTCCGGCGGCTATCGCTTGGACGAATCGCCGGATGGCAAGTACGTTTATTACAGAAAGCACATACAGCAGGGCTTGTTCAGGATGCCGACCGAGGGCGGCGAGGAAGTGCAGGTCCTGCCGGCCTGGCTTGGCTTTGGTGTGACCGCAAACTTTGGTGTGACCGCAAAGGGCGTTTACTTCATGCCGGATTCAAGGACGATCCGGTTTCTGGACACGGCCACCGGCAAGGTGAACACGCTGGCTACCCTCGACAAGCCAATGAACGGGGGCATGTGCGTTTCGCTGGACGATGCTTACGTAGTGTGGGGGCAAGAGGACCGGAACACTCAGGACCTGATGCTGGTGGAGGGCTTTCGGTAAGCCAAGGCTCATAAGAGAAACTGGATGGACCCGGAGCAATTACGGAAGATTGAAGCGCTGTACGAGGCGGCGCTGGAAGTGGAACCTGCGGGGCGGGCCGCCTTCGTCGCGGAGAAGTGTGCCGGCGATGAGTCCTTGCGACACGAGGTCGAATCGCTGCTTCGGCACGATGAGAACGCCGGGCGCTTTCTGGAAGTCCCCGCGGTCGGGATGCTCCCTCAGGGCGCCCGGCCGGCCGTCGGAGGGCGCGTCTCCCACTATGAGATTCAGGAGAAGCTCGGCGAGGGCGGGATGGGTGTGGTCTACAAAGCTCGGGATACCCGCCTGGGCCGCAGCGTGGCGCTGAAGTTCGTCAAGGCCCAGTTCAGCGAGCGCTTCGAGCGCGAGGCCCGTGCCATCGCGGCCCTGAACCATCCCCACATCGCCACGCTTTACGAGGTGGGCGAACATGAAGGCGCGCCCTACCTCGCCATGGAGTATGTCGAGGGCAAGACGCTGGACGCGGTGATCGGGCGCAAGGGACTGAAGCTGAGCGACGCACTGAAGTACGGCGTGCAGATCGCGGACGCGCTGGCCCAGGCTCACTCGGCGGGCATCGTCCACCGGGACCTCAAGCCGGGCAACGTGATAGTGACCGGCGACGAGCGGGTGAAGGTACTGGACTTCGGCTTGGCGAAGCTTACCGAAACCGCCCCGGCGAGCCCCGACGCCAGCAGGCTCACCGAGCAGTCTGCGACCGAGTCCGGCATGATCGTCGGCACAGTGAGCTACATGTCGCCCGAGCAGGCCGAAGGGAAGAAGGTGGACGCGCGGAGCGACATCTTCAGCTTCGGATCAGTACTCTACGAGATGCTGACCGGGCGGCGAGCATTCCAGGGGGACTCGGCGGCCTCAACGCTGGCGGCGATCCTGCACCTGGAGCCGCCGCCGCTCCCGGCAGGGATTCCGGCCGAACTGGGAAGGATCGTCACCCGCTGCTCACGGAAAGACCCCGCCCGGCGTTTCCAGACAATGGCCGATCTGAAGGTCGCGCTGGAAGAGCTCAAGGAAGAGTCGGACTCCGGGAAGCTGGTGGCTCCGGTTCCCGACGGGCGAAAGCGCCTGCCCTACTGGCTGCTGGTCCCTGCACTCGCCCTCTTGCTGGCCGCTGCGGCGGGCCTGACTTGGTGGCTGGCCCGGTCCCCGAAGCCCGCCCGGACGCCGGTTCTGACCCGGCTGACTTCGGATTCCGGCCTGACCACCGATCCGGCCCTTTCGCCCGACGGCAAGCTGCTGGCTTACGCTTCCGACCGCAGCGGCGAAGGCAACCTCGATATCTGGGTGCGGCAGGTGGGCGGCGGCGAGCCACTTCGCTTGACGCGAGACCCAGCCGACGAGCGCGATCCGGCCTTCTCGC
>CAZIRH010000011.1:0-27941 GCA_964541065.1 uncultured Solibacteraceae bacterium | reverse complement strand
TTGATCAGCACGATGGGCACCTGCATCTCCGACAGCATGGGAACGTACAGCGCGCCCACGCGCGAGGAGGTGACCACGATGCCGTCCACACGCCGCTCCTCGAAGCAGTGAACCACCTTGATCTCGCGATCCGGCTCGGCGTTGGAATTGGCCAGGAAAACCGAATAGCCGTGGTCGTTGGCCGTCTCCTCGATGCCGCCGACCACCTCGGCGACGAACGGGTCGGCGATGGTGGTCACTACCACGCCGATGGTCCTGGTCCGGTTCGTGACCAGCCCCCTGGCCACCGCGCTGACCCGGAAGCCCATCTCCCCGGCGATTCGGTGGATCTTCTCGGCAGTCTCGCGGTTGACCACCGGGCTGTTCTGAAGGGCCCGTGAGACGGTGGAGTGGGAGACTCCGGCGGCCACGGCCACATCTTTGATGGAGATTCGCTTTGCTGGGGCTTTGAACACGTTCACACACCCTCACCCTGGCCGGCGTCGCTGGCTACTCTGCCGCGCTCTGTTCTGGCGCTACTAACGACTTTATTACCAAGGAACTGATTCGTCAAGCGCCTGCGCCGCCCTTCCGAGGCCGCTGTTGACATTATGACAAACGTGTGCGATAGTGGCAAGGGCTGACTGCTCTCTTGCCGCCTCGGATGCAACTTCCGGATCCCCGGCCAGCGGTGCGCGGCCCGCACCCAGAAACCAGGAGTCACCACGCATGCCCGCTTCCTCCTTGTCTCCCATCGGCCTCTCGATCGCCGGCGTCATGTCCGCGACGAACGTTATCACTGACGTTGCCCGGAAGAAGGCGCTTAAGGAGCGCCCGCTGATACCCGCCACGCTGTGGTGCAAGATCTTCGCGGCGCTGGTGTTCGGAGTGGCGCTGGCGGTCCGCATCTTCGAGGGCCTGCCCCCGGTGATTCGCGACGGCGGCAATCTGTTCGGCCTCGCCGGGGTGCATCTCTCGCCGCTGGGCACGTTCCTGATCTACCTGTTCATCGACGTCATCCTGGTGTCGATCGCCAACCTCCTGTACTTCCTCGCGCTTCAGGTTTCGCCGATGTCGATCTGCGTCCCCTTTCTGGCCTTCACGCCGATCTTTCTGATCCCGACGGGCTTCATCATGCTGGGCGAGCTGCCGCGGCCGCTCAAGCTGCTGGGCGTGATCCTGATCGTGGTCGGGTCGCTGGTCATGCACCGCCGCCTGTTCGCGGTCGGGTGGCTGGCCCCTGTCAAAGGCATTATCCAGGAGCGGGGCAGCCGCTACATGCTGATGGTCGCGTTGATCTTTTCAGTGACGAATCCGCTGGAGAAGAAGCTGGTGCTGATGAGCGACATGTTCACGCAGGCCTTCGCCTTCGGCCTGGGGCTGTGCCTGTTCCTGATCGTGCTGTCGGCGGTGAAGCGCGAGCCTGTCAGCGCCGGGATCCGGAACAATGTCCTGTGGGTCGCTACGGCGGGCGCGCTGGACGGCGTCGCGCTGCTGCTTCAGTTTGCGTCCTACCGCTACATCGACGTGGTGATCACCATCAGCATCAAGCGCGCGGGCATCGTGCTGTCGGTCTTTTCGGGTTGGCTGTTTTTCCGCGAGCGCCGCATCACCGACAAGCTGATTGCCGCCTCGGTGATGTTCGCCGGCGTGCTGATTCTCTATCTGCCGCTGACGGCGGCACAGGCGGCCGCAATGATGGTTCTGACCCTGATCGCCATGCTCGCGGCGCTGCGCGTGACGCGCCAGGCGGCGCTGGAGGCCGCGGGCGAGGACGAGGGGGCGGCTGCGCCCCGGAAGGGAATTGCGAGGTGACCAAATGAGCTCGAAGATCCAGGTGTCTTTCGTCGGTTGCGGCGGAATGGCGGCGCAGTATCTGAGCGTCTACCGCGATCTGGACTGGGTGCGGGTGGTCTCGTGCGTGGACATCGATCCGGCCCGGGCGCAACACGCTGCGGAAGTGCTCTCCGCGCCGGTGGCTACCGGCGATTTCGGCGCGGCGCTCGCCGCCGACGTCGATGTCGTGGTCATCAACACGCCGAACTTCCTGCACCGGCCCCAGGCGGTGGCGGCGATCGAGGCCGGCAAGCACGTCCTGTTGCAGAAGCCGGTGGCGGCAAACCTGGCCGATGCCGAGGCGATTGCCAGCGCGGCCGCGCGCTCCACCCACACGGTCGGGTTGTACATGAGCTACTTCGACCAGCCCCTCATTCACGACCTCCGGGACATGATCTCGCAAGGCCGCCTGGGCAGCCTCGTGCACTTCTACGGGCGCCTGATGCACAAAGGCGGGATGATCTCGTCGGCGGAGGCGCTCCAGGGCCACCGGACCTGGCGAACCCTGCTCGCCGAGACCGGCGGCGGCTGCTTCATTCAGTTGGCCGTTCACTACATCCATATCTTCGAGTGGATCAGCGGGACCAGGGCCGTGCGCGCCACCGGCTTCACCTGGAATCTGCACTGCCCGGGGGTCGAGGGGGAAGACCTGGCGTGCGCGGTGCTGGAAATGGACTCCGGTGCGATGGCCACCCTCGACACGGCCTGGTGCGCGAATGGCGAGCAGTTGGCCGTGCACGGCACGCAAGGGAGAGTCGAGTACCGGAACAATCGTTGGCTGTCACTGGCTTCGAGCGCGGGCCCGTTCCGGGGACGCGTGGTGGACTACCCGGGCGGGCTGACCTCCGCCTTCGACGGCGTCCACGGGGTGGAGCAGCAGACCGAGGTCCTGCCGCCGGCCTACGGCGATGCGAGCAATCCGCTGAACCAGCACCGCGCCTTCCTGGAAGCGGTCCGCGACGGAAGGCCCCCTTTCTGTTCGGTCGCTTCGGGCGTGGACGACATGCGAGTGGTTCGCGCGCTCTATGAGTCCGCCGCGTCTGGGCGCGCGGTGGAGATCGACCGGCGCCCCTCGGGAGGTGCGCTATGAAGGTCGGCATCGTGGCCGACGAAATCAGCCGGGACTTCGCCGAGGCTCTTCGCGTGGGCGCCGCCGCCGGCTTGCGCCGCTATGAGGTGCGTTTCCTCAAGAGCGGCCGGGCGCCGATGTGCGACCGGCGCGAGCTGCTGGAAGTGGAGCGCCTGGCGCAGGCGGAAGGCGTGGAGATCACGGCGCTCTCCCCCGGCCTGTTCAAGTACTCGAGCGACGCCCGCAGCTTCGCGCGCGAGATGAGCGAGGTCTACCCCAAGGCCGCCGAGTGGGCTCACCGCTGGGGCCTGCGCGGGCTGATCGTGTTCGGGTTTCAGAAGCCCGGCGCGACCGAGGAAAACGGCGACCTGGTTTCGAGCGCGAATCCGCCGGCCGAACTGGTGGGATGGCTCGCCGAGGCGGGGGAGCGCGCGAAACGCGACGGCCTCCAGCTCATCATCGAGCCGGAGCCGATCTGCTGGGCGGATACCGGGACGGCGACCGCGGCGTTGATCCGGCGCGCGGGCGTCCCCTCGCTCCGGATCAACTACGACCCGGGCAACATCGCCTGGATGGAGCGCCGGGATCCGCTCGACGAGTTCCCGGACCTGGCCCCCCTGATTGCCAACGTCCACGTGAAGGACCTGCGCGCCGCGCCGCGCGGCTCCGGCAAGCCTGAATTCGTGCCGCCGGGCGCGGGCGTAATCGACTACCGCGCGCATTTCGCGGCCTTGCAACAAGTCGGCTACCGCGGACCGGTCTCGCTCGAGCCGCATATGGACGGCAGCGCCGAGACCATCCGCAGGTGCAAGGAGGCCTTTGACCGGCTGTGGAGCGCGGCGCGCCGCTCCGGTTGACTCCTGGAGGAACTATGCAAACACGACGATTGACCATGTCGCAGGCGCTGATTGCCTTTCTCAAGAATCAGTACGTCGAGCGGGACGGGCGCGAGACTCGGTTCTTTGGCGGCGTATGGGGGATCTTCGGTCACGGTTGCGTCGCCGGAATCGGTCAGGCCCTCCAGCAGAACCCGGACTTGCGGTACTACCTATGCCGCAACGAGCAGGCGGCGGTTCACACAGCGGTGGCGTTCGCCAAAGCTTCCAATCGCCTGCGGACGTTTGCCTGCGTATCTTCGATCGGCCCCGGCGCGACCAATATGGTCACCGGGGCAGCCACCGCCACCGTTAATCGCCTGCCGGTTCTGCTGATGCCCGGCGATATCTTCGCGCGGCGCAATGTGGCCCCGGTATTGCAGCAACTGGAATCGGAACGCAGCCAGGACATTTCGGTGAACGACGCGTTGCGTCCGGTGGCGCGCTACTGGGACCGCATCAACCGGGCCGACCAACTGCCCTTCTCGGTCATGGAGGCGATGCGGGTGCTGACCTCGCCGGCACAAACCGGAGCGGTGGTCCTGGCCCTGCCGCAGGATGTCCAGACCGAATCCTGGGATTACCCGGCGGAGCTCTTCGAAAAGCGTCTCTGGCATATTCCGCGGCAGCCGGCGGAACCTGCGGCGCTCCGGAAAGCCGTCGAGTTGATCAGGGCGGCGCGCCAGCCCATGATTATCGCCGGCGGAGGCGTCTTATACAGCGAAGCCTGCGAGGCCTTGGCGGACTTCGCCGCGCAGACGGGCATCCCCGTGGCGGAGACGCAGGCGGGCAAGGGTTCGCTGCCGTTCGATCACCCCCAGAACGTGGGAGCAATGGGCGTGACGGGCACGCCCGGCGCGAATATCCTGGCGCGCGGGGCCGACCTGGTAATCGCGGTGGGGACGCGCCTGAGCGATTTCACTACGGCCTCGAAAACCGCGTTTCAGAACCCGGATGTGCGTTTCCTGAATATCAACGTGGCCGGGTTCGACGCCCACAAACACGCCGGCTGGCCCGTGATTGCGGACGCGCGGGTCGCGCTGGAAGAGCTGACCGCGGCGCTGCGGGGCCACCGCGCCAGCGAGGACTATGCGGCGTGCATCGCCCGCTACAAGAGGCAGTGGGAAGATGAAACCGACCGTCTGTTCACGCTGCGACATGGGCCGCCGATCAGCCAGGGAGAAGTGATCGGCGCGGTGAACCGCGCCTCGCGGCCCGAGGACGTGGTGGTCTGTGCCGCAGGCAGCCTGCCTGGCGACCTGCATAAACTCTGGCGGACCCGCCGGCCGAACGGCTATCACCTCGAATACGGCTATTCGTGCATGGGCTATGAAATCGCCGGCGGCCTGGGCGTCAAAATGGCCGATCCCTCGCGCGAGGTGTATGTGATGGTCGGCGACGGTTCCTTCCTGATGATGAACTCCGAGATCGTGACGTCGATCCAGGAGGGTTATAAGCTGAATATCATCCTGCTCGACAATCACGGCTTCAGCAGCATCGGCGGACTCTCGCAATCGATCGGCTCCGAAGGATTCGGAACGGATTACCGGTGTCGCAACGCCGATACAGGGCAGTTGGACGGGCCTTGGGTGCCGGTTGACCTTGCGGCGGTGGCGGCTGGTCTGGGCGCGTATACCCTCCGCGCCACAACTCGGGAGGATGTGGAAAAGGCGCTGGAAGAGATCCGGGCGGTGCCGCGTACCAGCGTGATTGTGGTCGAGACGGACAAGGAAGCCCGCGTTCCGGGATACGAATCCTGGTGGGATGTCCCGGTGGCCGAAGTCTCCGAAATGGAAACGGTGCAGCGCGCCCGCGAGCAGTACGAGGAAGCTGCGGCGAAGGAACGGAACTTCGTTGCGAGATCCGGGCGCTGATGTGTTGCGGCGTGCGCAAACCATTCATGTGAGGGAACCGTGACTCTGGCATTCGTAGTGGCGGTTTTGGCGGTTTTTGCGTTCGGGATGGTGACGGTCTTCCCGGGGAGCGTCAAGCTGCGACTGGTGAAGCGTGTGCCCATGGACGACGCCCGCATCGGGCGCATGATCATGGTGTGGCAGTTCACCACGCTGGCGGTGACGATCTTCGTCGGGCCACTGATAGACCGGATTGGCCACCGGTGGATCGCGGTCGCGGGGTTTCTAATCGTTGCGGCAGCGATCCTGGCTCTTTCGATGGCCCGGACGCCGGCGGGAGCTTTTCTGGGCTGCGCGTTTCTGGGTGTCGGCGGGAGTTGCGTGAATGCGGTCGGTAACACCCTGCTGCCCGCGCTTAACCCAGCCAACCCCGCCGCGGCCAGCAATCTGGGCAACGTGTTCTTCGGCCTGGGCGCCTTCACTGTGCCGTTTGCCATCGCCTTTCTCTTCGAGCGGGTCAGGTACGCGGTGGCGCTGAACGTCTTCGGAATCATCGCCGCGGCCGCGGCGCTCCCGGCGGCGCTGGCCGACTATCCGGCGGTAGGCGGCGGGGCGGATCTGGCGGCCGCTTTCGCCCTGATCTCCAGCCCCGCGGCGCTGCTGGCGGGCTTTGTCCTGTTCTGCTACATCGGCCTGGAGGTTTCGGCGGCAAGCTGGACTACCACTTACCTGAAGAAAGTGGGATTCGACGAGCGCCGGGCCTCCATCCTGCTGGCCCTGTTTTGGGTGTCCATGATCGTCGGTCGTCTGATCACTTCTCAATTCGTAACCACCGCCGTCGGCCGGGCGACCATTCAGGTGGCGGCGCTCGCCGCCGCGGGCGCGCTGTTCCTGATGACCGGGACGATGAGACGCCGTCTGGCGGGCGGCTGCGCGGTGCTCTCGGGCCTGTTCTTCGCGCCGATCTTCCCCACCACGATCGGCCTGACCTACTCCAAATTCAACCCGTCGCTTTACGGAAGCGTTTTCGCCGTAATGCTTCCGATCGGGCTGCTGGGTCCTTCGGTCGTGCCCGCCCTGATCGGGAATGTTTCCAGGAGCCGCGGCATCCACGCCGGCTATCGCATCATGGTGGCCCTGGCGGTGCTGCTGTTCCTGCTGGCCTTTGCCTTGTGAGGTGGGGCGCCAGCCTGTGGCGCGCGCTTCAGCACGCCGCTGCGGGCTTCAGCCCGCAGTCCCCGGCCAGTCAGATTCGCTGGAGAGAATCACCACCCGGGCCTACCCGCGTGGCTTGTCAGGGTTCGGGAGCATGAATTCGCGGATCTGCGTCGCCAACTCCTGGCACGCGGCGATGAACTGCCGTAAGGTCCGCACGGAGGGCCCAAACCTGTCAAACTCCTCCGGGCTCAGGCCGTCCTCGGAGTAAGCCCTCCGGAAATCGTCGAACTTCTTCAGCAATTCGTCAACGATCTGTGGTTCAACCGGCTTGTCGATCCGCGGCTTCACCTCGATGTCGCTGGCGTTATACCGGAGCTGCCATCGGTAAGGCGGGGAGATCACCACGTCTCCGCCGATGAACTCGCTCCAGTGCATGTGGTTGCGGAACGCCGCCGAGAGCAGCCGCAGGCGGTATCCGCGCTGGCGAAACACCTGGTAGGTCTTCTTGAACACCGCCACCCCGGGCCATTCCAGATACCCTGGATCCAGGGTAATGGTATCCTTCTCGGCCACGACTTTGAGCCAGTCGTCCAGCCGGCCCACCATGATCGTGCACACCGGCCCCATGCTGGCGACGGCCTGGCCTTCCTTCTCGCGCCTGGTCAGCCCGCGCTCCACCGCTTCGGCCACTGCCACGCACTGCGGCAGCGTGAAGCACACGGTGGCATTGATGCTGATGCCGCGGTAGGTGGCTTCCTCGATCGCCGGAATCCCCGCCTGGGTGGCCGGGATTTTGACAATGAGGTTTGGGGCTAATTGACTGAAGTGCACCGCCTGCTCGAGGATGGCTTTGGGGTCACGATAGAAGCGCGGGTCGGTCTGGACGGAAAGCCGGCCGTTCCTGCCCTTGTGCCGATCGAAGATCGGCTCCAGGAGCCCGGCTCCCCGGATCGACATCTCCTCAACCAGCCTCCAGCCGAGCTGGTCCTCGGTGGCGGTCGGCCGCTCGCGGATCAGTTCCTGGATCCGGTCCTTCCAGAGGTGCATTTCCTTCTTGAGCACCTCCAGCACGATCACCGGGTTGCAGGTGGCTCCCACCGCGCCGTGCTCCATCGAGTACGTCAACTCCTGAGGGGAGGGAGAATCGTTCCACAGGCAGGTCGGAGTCGCCTGCGTCATGTAGTGTAAGAGGCTCTTGTAGCCTGCCGGCGCCGTCATGGGGTCCTCGTCAGTCGCTTGCCGCGCCCTCCAGCCTGCGCCCGGTCAGGTCCGGAAGGTTGTTCCGTCCCAGGTGCTGACGCGGCTCTCGCGCTTCTCTTCCTCGCTGAACCAGTGCGCTGTCACAGCCTTGGTCTCGGTGTAGAAGTGGATCCCGTCCTGCCCCATCACGTGGAGGTCGCCGAAGAAGGAGTCCTTGTGGCCGCAGAACGGGAACGCCGAAACCGGAACCGGGATTCCCACGTTGATGCCCACCATGCCGGCGTGGGTCCGCCGCGCGAACTCCCGCCCCCAGTAGCCGCTCTGGGTGTAGATGCTCGCGCCGTTGGCGAACGCGCTGGCGTTCATGATCGCCAGGCCCTCTTCGAAATCCTTCACGCGCTTGATGCAGAGCACCGGCCCGAAAATCTCGTCGATGCCGATGCGCATCTCCGGAGTGACGCGGTCGAAGATCGTCGGCCCCACGAAGAAACCGCCCTCGCAGCCCGGAACCTTTGGCTGGCGGCCATCCAGCACCAGTTCGGCACCTTCTTGAACGCCCTTCTCGATCCAGTCGGTGACCCACTTGCGCTGCTCGGGAGAAACCAGCGGCCCCAATTCGGTCTCGGGGTCCCAAGCCGGCCCCATCCTGCGCGCGCGGGCCAACTGGATCAAATGGGAGCGCAGTTCGTCCGCCACCGGCTCCTCCACGCACAGCGCCGGCAGCGCCATGCAGCGCTGCCCCGCGCAACCAAACGCGGAATTCACGATGCTCGCCGCCGCGCGCCTGAGAGCCGCATCTCGGAGCACCAGGCCGTGGTTCTTGGCCTCCGTGAGGCACTGGACGCGCTTGCCGTTCGCCGCCGCCGTGGCGTACACGTGCCGGCCCACTTTGGTGGAGCCGACAAACGATACGCCCTTAACGTCCGGGTGCCGCAGCAGGATCTCCGCTTCATTCCGGCTACAGGTCACCAGGTTCACCACGCCTTGCGGCAGACCCGCCTCATACAGCAGTTCCAGCATCCGCATGCCGGTCTGCGGGACCATGCTGGCGGCCTTCAAGACGAACGTGTTGCCGGTGGCGATGGCCAGGGGGATCATCCAGCCGAACGGGATCATGGCCGGGAAATTGAAGGGGGCGATGCCCGCGAACACTCCCAGCGGCTCCCGATAACTGACGGTGTCGTGCCCGGCCGAGACGTTCATCAGCGAGCGCCCTTGCACGGTGACGGGCGCCGCGCAGGCCAGCTCCACCACCTCGACGGCCTTCAGCACGTCGCCGCGGGCCTCCTGATAGCTCTTGCCCATCTCCGTCGCCAGCAGCGTCGCCAGCTCGTGTACGTGGTCGTCGAGAACCGACTTGTATCGGAACATCACCTGGGCGCGCACGCCCACCGGCGCCGCGGACCAGCCCGGAAACGCCGCCTTCGCCGCCAGCACCGCCTCTTCGACCTCCTGGGGCGTGCAGCAGGGCGCCTCCGCCATCACCTCACCGATGCTCGGGTTGTACACGGGCATGTACTTGCCCGAACGCGATTCCCGCCATTCGCCGTTGATGCAGAACCTGAGTCTTCTCGGGGCCCCAGCCGCTCGCCGAGCCGCTGACTCAGCCCCTGCCAACCCTTGTGAGGTGGACGCATTACTCATGGAAGACTCCCCGTCCGCGCGCTGCACTCGTGTGCACCAATCCTCCTTTATACCCGCCGTCAACCGGCTTGTCAATGCTCCTTCGCCGCTTGCCCTCCCCCACTTCTGCGTGGGCCCCAAGGTGGCACAGGCATTCGTGCCTGTGTGTTGCGTGCCCCGCAACAGGCCGGGAGGCCTATTCCACGGCGTGCCCGTCCAAACTAGGGGAGGGCAAGAAAGCCAGCCCCTTGACAATGCTCCGGGCATCGAGTATACTCTCAGCACACGTGTGCGAATCGGCGAACCACCGGCCAGGTCGCTACCTGCTTCGCTGTGCGTGTATACCCACAGGAGATCTCTGATGCCCACTTCAGCGCGTCTGTGTGTTTGGGTCGCCCTCGTGTGCGGCGCGGCCCTTTACGCCCAAGAGTATCGCGGCCGAATCCAAGGCACGGTCGTGGATTCCAGCAACGCGGTCGTGGTTGGCGCCAGCGTGACGCTGGTCAACGTGGCCACCAACGTGTCGGCCACCAAGACCACCAGCGAGACCGGCCATTATCTGTTTGACTTGGTCGAGCCTGGCGCCTACACGCTGACCGTCCAGTTGTCGGGTTTCAACAAGTTTCAGGTGCAAAAGATTGTGCTGCAACAGCGCGGCGACGTCACGGCGGATGCCACGCTGACCGCGGGCAACATCACCGAAACGGTCACGGTCACGGCCCAGACGGCTCAGGTGCAGTTCAACACCAGCAAGCTCGAAACCACTGTTGACAGCAGGATTGCGGCGAACCTGCCGCAGTATTTCCGGCAGCCGTTCTTCCTGTCCAAGGTGGACCCGACGGTGGTGCAAAGCGAGACCTCCACCGAGGCGCGGCCGTTTAACAGCACCGGGGCGCCCACCACCCAGAACGTCGGTGGCGCCGCCGCTACCGCCGCGGACCTGCAAGTGGACGGCGCTCCCGTAGGGCTCGGCCGGTACTCCGGTTACACTCCGTCGCCGGACATGGTGGCGGAGGTGAACGTGCAGCAGAATGCCGTGGACGCGGAGTTCGGCAACAGCGCCGGGGCGGCGATCTCAATCCTCCTGAAATCCGGCACCAACCAGGTGCATGGCGTGGCCTTCTACCAGGGAATGTACCCGTGGTTGAACGCGATCTCGAATCGCGTGTTCCGGACCATGAACGTCGGACGGAACCACTTCTTCGGGGGCACGCTGTCCCATCCGATCAAGAAGAACAAGTGGTTCAACTTCGTGGCTTTCGAGGGCTGGCAGTTGACCGATGCGCAGGCCCTTACCGGACAGTTGCCCACCACCCTCGAGAAGCAGGGCAACTTCTCGCAATCGCTCAACGGCTCCGGCGCCCTCCGCGTGGTCTACGATCCCTGGACCACGCAGACCTCGGCGGACGGCAGGACCGTGACGCGCACGGCGTTCCCCAACAACACGATTCCGGCCTCCAGGATCAGCCGCGTCGCGGCGATGTACAACGCAGTGCTTCCGGAGCCCACTTCCGCGGGCACTGGGTACTATCACGCCAATAACTATGTCGTCCCTCTGCCCCTTTATTACCCCTACAGGAACTTCTCCGACCGCACCGATTACATCATCAACGACAGTCTTCGGTATTTCGGTCGCGTCAGTCTTTTCCGCACGCCGGGCAGCGTCTCCAATCCCACCGGCAACGAGCTGGCCTTCCTCAGCGAGCGCGGCAGCGACCGGGACGCCACCCAGATCACCAACGACATTACCTGGATGAAAAGCGCCAACACCGTGATCAGCGCGAGCTTTGCCTACTACGGCTTCGTCGATCAGTCGCACCCCCGCACCAACTGGGCCAAAGAGGTCGGCTGGGCCAAGATTTGGCCCAACAACCCCTGGTACGAAACCATGTTCAAGTCCGGCGCCTTTCCCCAGTTGCCGCCGGGCATGGAGATTGCCGGCGCCAACTCGGCCTGGATACTTCAGTCCTATGCCTACGGCTTGGGCGCAAACGGCCCCTACTGGGTGAAGCAACCCTGGCAGGATGCCACCGGCATCAAGATGTCACAGCAGCGCGGCACGCACTACCTGAAGGCGGGCTTCGAGACGCGCGCGGCGCGCAGCCCCCAGGTGCAGCAGATCAGCATTCCGGCCTTCATGTTCGACGCCACCCCGACCGCCAACACCTACGTCAGCCCGAATACTGCGGTCTCGGGCGATGGTTATGCCGCCTTCCTCATCGGCGCGTACACCAATCTCTCCCGCGGCGGCGGCATGCCGGTGCGGCAGAAGACGAAAATCTCCAATCGCACCTTCGCGTCCTACGTCAATGACGACTGGAAGGTGAGCCGCAGGCTCACGATTAACCTGGGCTTGCGGTATGAGTACGAGCAACCCTACCACGAAGCGGAGAACCGCATGGCCCGGGAGCCGGACCTGACGGTTGCCATCCCCGAACTCCAGGGCGCCAATGCGCCGCAGATGCCGGCGGTGGTCAAGCAGTATTACAGCGGGCAATGGATCTTCAATGGTGCGTTCCGCTGGACCGAAAGCGGCAACCGCGGACAATGGAATGCCGGCGCGGGCACGCTGTCGCCCCGCATCGGCATCGCCTTCCGGCTGAACGACAAGACCGCGATTCGTGTGGGGTGGGGCCGCTTCATGACGCCCTGGCTGGCCACCACGGACATGACCATGGGCAGCTACTTCTATGGCTTTAACATCGAGACGCCTGCCCTGCCCTTCGTTCAGGGCGTGCCCCAGTTGCATTTGGACGATCCCTTCCCCTCCTCGTACCCGATACAGGGCGCACCGGGAAAGAAGCTCGGCGCGTACACCGGGTTGGGCGACAGCCTGACATACTTCGCCGCCGAGCGCCCCAGGCAGCACACCTATCGCTACAACGTGTCGGTCCAGCGTCAGCTTCCCCTGGGGATCCGCGGTGAGTTCACCGCTTTGGTGAATTACTCAAACAGCGTGGGGAACCGTAACATCAACCAGGTTGACCCCCGGATCGCGTATACGTACAAGGCGGCAACCAACGTGCAGCTTGCGAATCCCTTCTACAAACTCCTGCCAACGGACAAATTCCCCGGCGCTCTGGGTCGCCAGGCGACTGTAAGTCTCACGGCGCTGATGGTCCCGTACCCGCAGTACGGTTCTCTCACTGTGACCGACTACGAGGACAACGGCGGGAGCTACTACCAGCAACTCGCGACGAAGTTTCAAAAGAGCTACAGCCACGGGCTCACCTTCATGGGCGGCTATGCCTACCTGCGTGCGCGGAACCTCTCGTACTATGACGATGTGGCCACCTATTTGCAGCAGCGGACCTGGCAGGAGGCCACCAGCCCGCGGCACCGGGTGACGTTTGCGGGCAACTGGGAGATGCCGCTGGGACATGGCCGGGCATTCCTGAATGCCATGCCGCGTGTGGCCGATGCCGCCCTCGGCGGGTGGAACCTGAGTCCCATGCTGACCTGGCGGTCGGGCAATTATATATCGTTCGGCGGCCTGCTGGCGAGCGGCGATCCCCATGTCTCCAACCCCGGTCCGAATGGGTGGTTCAACACGGCCGTGTTCGCCCGGCTGCCGGCCTACACTCAGCGCACCAATCCCGTCACGTACTCCGGTCTGACCGGGCCGGGCTATTTCAACCTCGACGTCTCTCTCGTCAAGTCGTTCCGTGTCACCGAGAGGTTCTCGGCTGAACTGCGCATGGACTTGTTCAATGCTCCGAACAGCATGACCTGGAATGACCCGAACACGACCGTGACCTCTACATACTTTGGGAAGTCGAGCGACCAGTTGAATGCCAACGGCGTGGGCGTCGGTCGTCAAACTCAAATCGGACTTCGCGTCCGCTTCTGAGCGCGGTCCCCGCAGGGCAGAAGGATTGGGCATGGCCGGGATTTCTCGGCGTATCGTGTTGCGGACGAGCGTCGGCGCTGTGACCGCGGGGTCCTATTCCCGGATCCTGGGAGCGAATGAGAGGGTTCAAGTCGCGGTGATCGGCACGGGCGCGCGCGGGGCTGGCTATGTGCGGTCGCTTCGCAGCAATACAGCGGTCACCGTGACGGGCCTCTGCGACATCTATGGCCGAAAGGTGGAGGCGGCCCGGCAGTTCGCGCCCGAGGCGGCCGTGTTTTCGGACCACCGCAGAGTGCTCGAGATGAAGAACCTCGATGCGGTGTTCATTGCCACGCCGGACCACTGGCACGTCCCTATATCGCTCGATGCGGTCAGCGCCGGCAAGGATGTCTATTGCGAGAAGCCCGTTACGCTCAAGATCGGCGAGGGCGCCGCGCTTCAGAGAGCTGTTCGTGCCGGAAAAAGGGTGTTTCAGTCCGGCATGCAACAGCGCTCCATGGCCCACTACAAGATCGCCAGGGATGAATACGTCAAGGCTGGCAAACTCGGCCACGTCACTTTTGTGCGCACCTGGTGGCACGGCAGCATCGGCTCATTTGTGAGGCCGGTGCCGCCGGAACTGGAGAAGCAGCGCGCCGATCTGGATTGGAAGCGCTTCGTAGCTCCGGTGGATCCCAAGCGGCCATATCAGCCTTATCAGTACAACTGCTTCCGCGCGTTTCTGGATTTCGGCGGGGGGCAGTTCACCGACCTGTTCGCGCACTGGGTGGACGTCGCGCACATGGTGATGGGGGAGGACATCCCGGCCGCGGCTTCGGCCGTGGGAGGGGTTTGGATACCGGAGTATCAACACGACGGAAGCGGCCGGACGGCGCCCGACACAGTGTCGGCCCACTTGACTTATCCCGGCGGTTGGACGTGCACGTTCGATGCGACCCTGGCCGCTGGAATCGACAGCGCCGGCGTCGAGTTCTATGGCACCCAAGGCAGGCTGTTCATCACCCGTTCCGGCTTCGAGTTCACTCCGGTGGACAAGGACGCGCAGGCCGCGTACCTGAGGCCCGGCGGCGGCCGCGGCGTGCCGCGCGGACCGCGGCCTCCGGGGGCCCGCGGCGTGGCGCCAGCCGGCGAACCGTTTTCCCTCCAGCCGCGGCGGGATCCGAACACCGTGGCCGTGAGGGCGGAAGGCAGCGATCAGCACATCAACAACTTCCTCGACTGCATCAAGACGCGCAAGGACCCCAACGCCACCGTCGAGGACGGCATCCGTGCCGCCCTGGCCAGCCATCTGTGCACGCTTTCTTATCTCCAAAATCGCCGGCTCCGCTTCGATCCGGTGAAGCAACGCGTGATCGGCTGAGGCGCGGAGAATGTGACCTGATGCCCGCGGTAGACCGACGAGGATTCCTGATAGGCGCGCTGACCTGCGCAGGGGCGCTCCGGGCGCGCTCGCAGAACGAACGGGCCCAGACCTTCTTTGCCGGCCTGGTGCTGGGCAGCGGCGCGGCCGGAAGGATGGGCGCGCCGGCAGTCGCGGGCGGGCCCCCGCCCGCCGCCTCGGGAGGCGCCGCCAGGTTCGAAAGCTTCTGGAGAGCTTGCGACAACTGCTCCCGCCTGGGAGTTCATTACATCGAAGTCAACAATACCTATCGGCAACTCATGGAAGCCTACGAGTCCCGGATTTCGGAATTCCGGGACGAAATGGCCAAACGGGGTCTGACCCTTTTGGGGCTTGCCGTGTATAGCCACATGCACCGCAGAGCCGAACGCCAGGAGCTGATCGATTATCATCTGCGCCTGGCGCGCTTCCTTCAATCGGTTGGGGGAAGCTACGTGGCCCAGCTCCTCGCCCCGGCAGAGAACCTGGGCAACGCCGATGACGAGTCGTACCGGAACACGGACTTGAAAGCGACCAGCGCCAGCGCCGATGAGGTTGGTAAACGCATGCGGGAGGAAGCCGGGACCCGTATCGGCTATCATCCCGAACAGGGCGATATACGGACCGGCATCTACGACCGGCTTCTGGATTCCACTGACGCGCGCTACTTCGGTTTCATGCCGGATATCGGCCACCTTGCCGCGTGCGGTCTTGAGCCGATGGAAATCTACCGGAAGTATCGTTCCCGAATGATCGGCACGCACTTGAGGGACTTTGCCCCGGCGACTGAGCCCGGCCCCGGCGGCCAGCCCGGCAGAGGCAGGATGGTTCCGTTTGGAACAGGCACGATCAAACTGCCTGCGCTGGTTGAATACCTGAGAGAAACGAAGTTCGCCGGCGCGGTGATGGCAGAAGGGGGCGGCATCGAGGCCGTTCGGGACTACATGGTCGAAACTTTGAAGATCAAGTTCTGAGCGTTACGCGAGTCTAACGAAAGGACATGGCATGAACATCACTCGAAGAGGTCTTATCGGGAAGGCCGCGGCTGCGTTCGCCGCTTCGGCCGGGGCCAGTTCCGTGGCGGCCCAGGGCGGGGCCGACGCCGGTGACGGCCAGGAGTTTTTCCTGCGGCTGTTGAAGAGCAGCAGCGAGTCTGTGGGCCGAATGCTCAAGGACGCGCAGGGCGCGCCTGAGGCTCGTTTCGGGAGGCGCGGGGTGGGCCGAGGGGCCAACGTGGCGGCTCTGGCGGCGGCGTATTGCGCCCCCGAGTCGTCCTATTACCGAGCGGAAAGCCTGATTCCGCTCATGGAGCGCGGCGCCAGCGCGTTCGTGGCCGCACAGAATCCCGACGGGACCCTGGATTCCGGCAACCTGGCCTCCCCGCCTGATACCGGGTTTGTCGTCGAGGGTTTGGCCGCCTCCCTCGCCGTGTTGCGGCAGATGAACGACCCGCCTCTGGCGCAAACCAAGGAGACGTTGGGCAAGTTTCTTCTGGCCGTCGGCGAGGCCCTGGTTACAGGCGGCATTCATACTCCGAATCATCGGTGGGTTGTCTGCTCGGCCCTCGCCCGAATCAATTCGCTTTTCCCGGCGGCCAAGTACGTCAACCGGATCGACGACTGGCTGGGGGAGGGAGTCGATATCGATGCCGACGGCCAGTTCTGCGAGCGGAGCCCAAACTACTCGCGTGTAACGGTCAACGCGTTCGTCACCCTGGCGCGACTGCTGAACCGCCCCGCGCTTCTGGATCCGGTGCGCCGAAACCTGGACATGACTCTCTACTACCTGAACCCGGACGGGGAGATCGAAACCGTGGGCTCCAGGCGGCAGGATCAGGGCAGGCCGATCTCGATAGTCAACTTCTATCTGCAATATCGGTATCTGGCTATCCGCGACAACAATCCGGCGTATGCTGCGGTTGTAAGAATGATTCAAGGGAAGACGGGAGAAGGGCTCATCGAAGGCGGAAACCCGGTGATCTATTTCATGGAGGAGCCTTTGCTGAAAAGGCCGCTTCCGGCCGGCGGCGCGATCCCTTCCGATTACGCCAGGGTGTTTTCGAACAGCGGCCTGGCCCGCATCCGGAGAGGCGATATCAGCGCCACGGTCTACGGCGGCTCCGACTGGCCCTTAGGGGTGGCATCGGGCCTGGCCAGCAATCCGACATTCTTCACCTTCCGCAAAGGCAAGGCGGTGCTGGAATCGGTGCGCATGGGCGGCCAGTTCTTCAGCCTGGGGGTGTTCCGAAGCGAAGGACTCAAAGCCGAGGGAAATCAATACGCCCTGCACCAGCGCCTCGACGCTCCGTACTACCAGCCTCTGCCGAAGAACCTGCGAAACCCGCTGGGCGACTATGCCCACACTCCCGCCAAGGACGGCCGTTTCTGGAGCAAGCTGGATTTCCCGCACCGGCAGATGACCAACATCCAGACCCTGGACCAGAAAGTCACGGTGGTGGAGAAGGAAGGCGCATTCGAGCTGCACTTCGACATAGCCGGGCATGACGCCGTTCCCTACGTGGTCGAGCTGGCTTTCCGCCCGGGAGGCGAGTTGACAGGCGCTTTTCAGGAACTGACGACAATGGACAACCGGAAGGCCTTCCTTCTGAAGGAGGGTACTGGGCGATATCGAGTTGGGGACGATACCATAGAGTTCGGGCCGGGACAGGCGGAACATCAGTCGCTCAACCTGTCCGGACATACTTACGCTGCTCACGGAGCGACCCTGAGAGCGCCCGGGATTTGCGTCTACATCACTGGTTTCACGCCGTTTCGGAAGGTCATGACGATCAGGGGCGTGTGAGGGCGGCTGCCGGCGTCTGCCTTTGCCGCCCGGCAGGTCTGGAGACGCGCCCCACCCGAGGAATGGGCACTGCCTGGACCACGGCCTGGGGTACTATGACTTCAGGAGCGAAAAAATGAATCTGCGCCTATTCCTTGTCCTTCTTCTCTTGCAGGCGCCCGCAGAGTCGCCCAAGGAGCGCCTGGCGGCGCTCCAAGACAAGTTGAAGCGGTTCGACCAGTCGATGGTCGGCGAGCTGCTGGAGCGGGCCGACAACGATCCCGATCCGGCGATTCGCCGCGTCATCCTCAACCGTCTCGCCCGTCTGCGTCTGCCGGCGGTGCGCGAGTCGCTGGAGCGGCACGCCGCCGGCGATCCCGACGCCGGTGTGGCGCTCCTGGCGCTGGAGCGGCTGCGGGTACAGCAAGCGCAAGAACTCGGCCGGCTCTTCGAGAAGCGGCTCGCGCTGGCGCGCTCGCAGAAAGACGAGAAAGCGCTGGAGGCGCTCACCCCCGAGCACCAGCGGTGGGTGACCTTCGCGGGCGGCGCAACGTTGCCAGCGTTCATGCAGCAGGCGCCGCCTGTGTTCCAGGCCATTCCATCAAAGCCTTCCGTGCGGGTGCTGGCGTTCGGGGACTCCGGCCAGGAAGGGCCCCATCAGCGCCAGGTGGCGGCGGCGGCGGCCGCCTACCACCGGGCGAAACGGTTTGACCTGGGCGTGACCCTCGGCGACAACTTCGTGCCGGATGGCGTGACCAGCCCGGCCGACCCGCGCTGGAAGGCAGAGTGGGAGGATCTCTACGGCCCGCCTGGTATCCCGGTCTTCGCCACCACGGGCAATCACGACTGGGGGTTCGCCGACAGCCCCGCGGGAGAGATCTTGTACGCGCGCCAGAGCCCGAGTTGGCGCATGCCGGCGTTGTACTACTCGTTTACCGCGGGACCGGCGCAGTTTTTCGCCCTGGCCACGCAGGCCATGTCGGAGACGCAGTTGAGGTGGCTGGATCGGGAGCTGGCACGCAGTTCCGCGCGCTGGAAGATCGTGTATGGGCATCACCCGATCTACTCGTACGGCCCGCACGGCGATACGCCGCAGCTTCAGCAGGCGCTGCTGCCACTTTTGAAGCATCGCGTCCACCTCTACCTGGTGGGCCACGAACACATCGTGCAGCACCTGAAGCCGGAAGGCGGCGTCCATTTCCTGGTCGCCGCCGCCGCCGGCCAGAGCGCTCGGCCGGCCAAGTCCGGCCCGCTGACGTTGTTCACCGATTCCTTCTACGGCTTCACGGCGCTGGAGATTGACGCCGCGCGGATCAAGGCCACCTTCGTGGACACCGAGGGCAAGGTGCGGTACGAGACCGAGATCAGCGATAGCAGCCCTCCTCGCTGAACCGTTGACCGGCGAGTTGCGCCAGGGCATTGGCGGCCTGCTCTTCGTCCGCCCTCGGGCTTGAGGGAGCCCGTACGGTGCTGGCCAGTGATGCGTGGGAGTCGTGTTGCAATCGTGTGCGGAAGCCGGTATACTCGCTGCGAAGGCGAGTTATGAAGAGAACGCTTGTCACGCTGCTGCTGGGGCGCCCTGACCGAGTTGGTAGTGGTGACGGCCAACGCGCCGCTGGAGTCTGCCACCTCCACCAGAGGCGCCCCATACGGGCCATGCCGGGAGTCTGCCGCGCCGAAGCAGTCGTGGGGGTGACACCGGGGGAGGGGCGGAGGGATAATTGCCTTGAACCGGAGGCGAAAACGAAGGTTCCGGTGGATCTGTGCGGGAGTTGGAATGGGAATTTGGAGGACGCTGCAATGAGAACATTCGTACCTGCGTTGTTTCGAAGCGTGAGAGCCGTGGTTCGAACATCGCCCAGTTGCATTCGGCTGGCGCTGGCGGTCAGCGCCGCCTGCTTGTTTCTTCATCCAGCCGCGCGGGGGCAGTCGTTTACCGCCAGTCTGCTGGGCAACGTGACGGACGCCTCGGGAGCCGCCATACCCAACGTGACCATCGTGGCCACCAACCTGGCGACCAATGCCCGGACGGAGACGCGCAGCGACGGCACGGGCCGCTACCTGTTGACGCCGCTTCAGCCCGGCGTGTACGTGCTGGAGGCCAGCGCCGCCGGCTTCAAGCAGTTCGTGCAGCGCGGCATCGAACTCGCCGTGGCCCAGCAGGCCAAGGTGGACATCTCCATGGCGGTCGGCGAGATCACCGAAAAAGTCACGGTGGAGGCCACGGTTTCCACTATCGAGACCTCCACCTCCGTCATCGGCAAGGTGGTGTCCAACACGGCCATCCTGAACCTGCCGCTGAACTCCCGCAACATCTACTCGCTGATCTATCTCACGCCCGGGGTGGCGGGTTCCATCGGGAACAACTACAACAGCATGAGCTATTCCATCAACGGGGCGCGGGCTTCCATGATGGACACGCTGATTGACGGCGCCACGGCGTCTCACCCCACGGTCCAGGGTTACTCGGGCATTTCGGCGTTTCCCAGCGTGGACGCCATCGGCGAGTTCAAGGTCCTGGGGGCGAACTTCGCGGCCGAGTACGGCCGCACGGCGGGCAGCGTGCTGAACGTGGTGTACAAGTCCGGCACCAACGAGTATCACGGCACCGCCTACGAATTCCTGCGCAACTCCAAGCTCGACGCCAACACCTTCTACAACAACCTGCGCAGCGTGCCGCTGTCGAGCTTCAAGCGCAGCCAGTATGGCGGGACCTTCGGCGGGCCGGTGCGCAAGGACCGCACCTTCTTCATGAGTTCCTATGAGGGTCTGCGGCAGCGCAGCTTCAGCTCGCGAACCACCACGGTGCCGACCGCGCTGGAGCGCGCCGGCGACTTCACGCAGACCTTCGCCGGGGCCAACAACCCGGTGCTGATCTACGATCCGTCCACCACGCGCGCCTCGGGCAGCGGCTTCATTCGCGACCTCTTCCCGGGCAACGTCGTCCCCGCGGGGCGGCAGGACCGCGTCGGCCAGAACGTCGCGAAGTTTTACCCGCAGCCCAATACGGCGGGCGCAGCCTACACCAACGCCAACAACTATTACAACCAGGGCTCCGCCATTCTCGACATCGATCAGATCGATGGCCGGTTCGACCACAGCTTCACCGCCAGCCGCCGCCTGTTTGTCCGCTACTCCTACCGCAACCAGGACAGCCTGCCTCCCGTCCTCTGGCCCCAGGAGCTGAAAGCGGCCGAAACCAACAACAACGAGCGCAACCGCATGCACAACGGCGTCATCGACTACACCATGACGCCCAACGCCACCACGGTGCTCTCCGTGCGCGGCGCTTATGCGCGCAGCCTTTACTACTACGAGAATCTGGGGCTGGGGTTCCTGGCCTCGTCGCTGGGCTTCCCCGCCGCGCTCAACACGGCCGGAGGCTTGTCCATGTTCCCCCGCGTGGCGGCCTCCGGCTACACCACGCTCGGCAATCAGGACAACCGTTACAACGCCTTCATGACCTACACGCTGGCCGGCAGCATGATGAAGATGAGGGGTGCGCACACGCTCAAGGCCGGCTACGAGGGCCGCCTGATCCGCGTCAACAACCGCGAATCGCGCGCCACCTCGGGCGATTTCGCCTTCAGCGCCGGTTTCACCCAAGGGCCCAACCCGAACACGGCCGCCTCCAACCGCGGCAATTCCATCGCCAGCCTCCTGCTCGGAACAGGGAGCAGCGGCTCGCTCATTTACAGCTTCAAGGACGCGTCCACCCAAAGCATCTACACGGCCCTCTACGTGCAAGACGACTGGCGCGTCACCAAGAAGCTCACACTGAATCTCGGGCTGCGCTACGACCTCGACACGCCCCGCACCGAACGTTACAACCGCATGAACTACTTCGACCCCTCCGCTCGTTCGCCCCTGGCCGACAAGGTTCCCGGCTATGCGAGCCTGACCGGCGGGCTAGTGTTTGTGGGAGTGAACGGCCGCCCGCGCACGCAGTACATAATGGACACCAACAACCTGGCGCCGCGCTTCGGCTTCGCCTACCAGGCGGCCAGGAACACCGCCATCCGCGGGGGTTTCGGCAACATCTTCGCCATCTCGCTCCAGCAGGCGCACGGAACAGTGGGGCCTTACGGGTTCCGCACGGAGACCCCCTGGGTCAGCACCATCGACGGCATCACGCCGAACAACCTCCTTTCCAACCCGTTCCCGGCGGGCTTCCAGGCGGTCTCCGGCGCCTCCCAGGGCCTGCTCACCCAGGCGGGCGCCAACATTCAGGCGCCGGTCCAAGAGACGCTCACCCCTCACTCGGTGCAGTGGAATTTCAACATCCAGCAGAACCTGCCGGGCGAAGTGCTGCTCGAAGTCGCTTATGTGGGCACGCGCGGCCTCCAGTTGTCCCGCAACGATGAGGGTGGCCTCAGCCTGAACCAGCTCGATCCGAAGTACATGGCGCTGGGGTCGCAGTTGAACCAGACGGTGGACAACCCCTTCTACGGCATCGTCACGAGCGGCGTGCTCGCCACTGCCAAGATCAGCCGCGCCCAACTGCTGCGGCCCTACCCCCAGTTCACCGACGTCATCCCGCTCTATTCCACCGGCGCGTCTGCCAACTACCACGCCCTGCAAGCCAGCTTCAGCCGCCGCTTCGCGCGCGGCTTCCAGTTCGAGGGAAGCTACACCTGGGCCAAGGCCATTCAGGAGGCCTTGAGCCACGTGGACAGCTACAACATGCGCGCTTCTCGATCGCTAGCCGACTATGACATCGCGCACCGCGCCGTGGTGAGTTACATCTACGAGTTGCCCTTTGGCCGCGGGCGGCGCGTCGGCGCGGATTGGAGCGGGCTGACCCACGTTCTGCTCGGCGGCTGGCAGCTCAACGGCATCACCATGTACCAGTCGGGTACGCCGCTGTCGATCTCGGCCAACAACGTGGCCGGGCTGTTCAACCCGCGCGGGCTGGCCAACAACAACGGCAAGAGCGGCAAGCTGAGCGGCGAAATCCACGACCGCCTGCTGCGCTACTTCGACACCAGCGTGTTCTCCCAGCCCCCGGCCTTCACCTTCGGCAATACGCAGCCCAGTTCCCCAGATCTCCGTTCGCCGGGAGTCCGCAGCTGGGATCTGTCCATCTTCAAGGAATTCAACCCGCGGGAGAAGATGAGACTCCAGTTCCGCGCCGAGGCCTTCAACGCCCTCAACGCCGTTCGCTTCGGCAGCCCGAATACGAGCGTGACCTCGAACCAGTTCGGCCAGATCAGCACCCAATCCAACTCGCCGCGGCAGATCCAGTTCGGTCTGAAGCTCCTCTGGTGAGGCCCCGGCAGGAGGTCAGGCGCTGCGGGCCCCGACTCGGGACCTGCTGAGGGCACACGACTGCCAGGCTCCATCAGAATCGCAGCCTCGGGGCAGGGTTATCATGATCCCAGGAGCAAGAAATGAATCTGTCGCTGTTGCTGATCCTTCTTCTTTTGCAGGCGCCGGCGGAAACGCCCCAGCAGCGTCTGGCGGCAGTTCAGCAGAAGTTGCAGCAGTTCGATCAGTCCATGGTCGGCGGACTGCTCGAGCAGTGGGAAGAGCTCTACGGTCCGCTCGGCATCCCGTTCTTCGCCACCACCGGCAATCACGACTGGGGGTACGCGGACCGTCCCGCGGGAGAGGTGCTGCGCACGCAGACCAGCCCGACCTGTACGGCCCGCAAAGGGACGCGCCGCAGCTTTTGCAGTCCGTGCCGCCGCTATTGTCAAATCGCGTAGCCCTCTATCTGGTGGGCCACGAACACATCGTGCAGCACCTGAAGCCGGAGGGCGGCGTTCATTTTCTGGTCGCCGCCGCCGCCGGCCAGGGCCCCGTCTTGCCAAGTCTGGCCCGCTGACGTTGTTCACAAACTCCTTCTACGGCGTTGCGCTGGCGCTCCGGCGCCATGGGGTCGCCCAGCAGGTTGGGGCGGTGAGTCGGCGCGCCACCTGCGCCAGCGGCCCGGACCGGAGCGACTAGTGACCTGCTGCGAGTGGCTTAGGAGTCCATCTGCGACGATTGACAGGGTCGCTCGACATCAGAACACTAACTTCAGGGCGAACTGCGCCATGCGCCACGGGAAGGTGCTGGTGATGGTGCCGAAAGTGCTGGCGCTGCGGGTGGAGTTCGGCGCTTGGAAGTTCGTTTTGTTGAACAGGTTGAAGAACTCCGCGCGAAACTCGAGCCGCCGCGTCTCCTTCCACAGCGGAAAGTCCTTGTGCAGGCCCAGGTCGGTGTTGTAGTACGCGTAGGCGCGGACGATATTGCGCCCGGCGTTGCCGAAGGGGTTGGGATGCTGGGCATCGACCGGGATCACGACGTTCGCTTTGTTGAAGTAGTTGCCGATGGAGCGCTGGTCCAGCGGCGCCAGCGGGTCGCCCAGAAGACTCGGCCGGTACGACGTCAGGTTGGTTACCTGGAACTGCGATGAAGGGGCGTAGTTCAGGTTGACGGGTAAGCCGCTGGCCATGGTGTTGATCAGCGTTCCGCGCCAGCCGCCCAGCACGGCGGTCAGGAACGGGTTCGCGGATGAGCCGAACTTCCGGCCCTTGCCGTAAGGCAGGTCCCACACCAGCGTGGAGGTGTTGTTGAACGGCTGGTTGTAGCTGCCGACGCCTTTGTCGTTCTTCAGGGCCCGGTAATTCACCATCGAGCTGTCCCCGTTGAACACTTCCAGGTGTCCGGCCGCGTTGTCCATCACCTTGGACCAGGTGAACGAGTTCAGGAAGTACAACCCTCCGGAGAACCTCTTCTCCAGCTTGGTCTGTAGCGCGTTGTAGGCGGTGAAGCCGCCGCCCCAGGAGATTTCGACAGCGGCGAAACCCGGAATCGGCCGCCGCGTGTTCAGGGCGACGTTTTCGCCCGGGTTCTGGGGGCGCGCCTGATTGTAATCGCCCAGGATCACCACCTTCACGCTGCGATTGCCGACGTAGGCCAGATCGAGGATCAGATCCTTGGCCAATTCGCGCTGGATGGTGAAGTGCCAGCTCATGACGTAGCCTGTGCGAGTATCCGCCGGCGTATATCTCAATTGGGTGTTGGCCAAGTTCAAGTTCGACAGCGACAACTGGTTCGACGTGTAGCCCAGCATGGTCGGGCGGAAGCAGCTTGTCGCGGCCACGTCCTGCGCGCAGATCGGAGCGTTTAGCGGATTCGGATTGGTGATCGTGATGGCTATGATCGAGGGCGGGTTGTAGGAGAGGAGATTCTCGCCGCCCAGGCGGTTGAAGTGAATGTAGCTGATACCAAAGCCGCTGCGAACTACGGTCTTCGGCGTGACGCTGTAGGCCAGCCCGACGCGCGGAGCGAAGTTGTTGCGGTCCGGCTTCACCAGGGCGCGGTTGTAGATGCCGCCGCTCGAAGCCGGGACCAGCTTGGGGCCCGACGGGTCGAAGTTGCTCAGGTGCAGCCCGTCTTCCCACTGCGGCGTGGCGTATTCGTAACGCAGGCCGAGGTTGAGAGTCAGCTTGGTGGCCGCCTTCCAGTCGTCCTGGGCGTAGAAGAACTGCATGCGCTGGCGATATTGCGCCACGAACCAATTGGTCAGCGCGTAGCTGCTGCGGGCGCCGAACAGGAAGTCCGCCACGTTGTACAAGGTGTTCTGCGGGCCGCCGGGTGAGCTGAACTGCCCGGAATAGGCGTCCTGCCCGTACTGCGGGCTGAAGTCCAGAATCTCGGTGCGGATGGTCTGGAGCTCATAGCCGAGCTTCAGGGTGTGGCGCGAGAAGACCTTTGCGAAGTTGGCCTTCGGGTTGACGACGAGCGGGTTCTGGAACTGCGGCGTGCTGTTGCGCCGTCCCAGGCCCGCGAAGCCGTTGATCTGCTGGGTGTTCAGTCCGCCCGCCAGCGCCGGATCCGTGGGGAGCCCCGGGATGCCATAGCCGTCCTGCATGTTGGGCAGGCCGATCTGCACCGGCCACTTGCCGCCGATGGACTTGGTGACGCCCAGGCGGAACTCGACCAGCGAGGTGGGATTCATGTTGTAGGTGAGGCCACCCGCAACCTGTTTGTTCACGATGTTGACGTTGCCGTTGCTGGAGTCGGCGCCGACCGGCAGCGGGATCACCGGCGTGTCGGTCTGGTTGAACTCACGGCGGCTGTAACGGAAGAAACCCATCAGCCTGTCGCTGAAGTACTCGTCCGCCCGGAAGTCGCCCTTGTTATCCGTGGTGGGAATGCGGGGCAGCGCCTCGTAGTTGTTGGCGTTGCCCGGCAGCGTGGGCGCCACAAGCTGGCTGAATACCTTCTTGGCGAAGGCGGTGATCAGCGACGGCGGGACCACGCCGTTGGAGTAGACCTCGCCCGTGTAAGGGTTCTTGATCGGGATTCCGAAGATGCCGTTGCGCTGGTCCAGCGTGGGGATGGTCTGGTAGCTGAGCGTCCGCGTCACGCGCCGCAGCCCCTCATAGTCGGCGAAGAAGAACGTCTTATTCTTGATCACGGGCCCGCCGAGCGAACCGCCGAACTGGTTCTGCTGGAAGACCGGCTTGCCATAGCTGGGCTTGAAGAAGCCGACCGCGTTCAGGTCCGTGTTGCGCAGGAACTCCCACACCCCGCCATGAAAGGCGTTGGTTCCGCTCCGCACCGACACGTTGACGATCGCGCCGCCGGCGCGGCCGTACTCGGCGCTGAAGTTGTTGGTCTGAACCTTGAACTCGGCGATGGCGTCCGGGCTGAGCTGAATCGCCTGGTTCGAGTATCCCTGGTTGCTGGTGTTGTAGGCGTTGTTGTCCACGCCATCCACCTGGAAGTTGTTCAGCGCACTCCTCAGGCCGTTGACGTTGAAGGACCCCTCGCGGAAGTTGCTGCTGCTTTGGTCCATGCCGAGGAACGACCGCCGTACGCCGGGCGTCAACAAGGCCAGGTCGGCGTAAGAGCGCCCGTTCAGCGGAAGATTGACGATGGTGGTGCTGGAGACGATCTGGCCGCGGTCGCTGGAATCGGTCTCCAGCGCCGCCGCCGCCTCCCGGACCTCTACGGTCTGCGTGACGTCGCCCACGGTGAGGGTCAGGTCCACCCTCTGCCGGGCATTCACCGTCACGGTGAAAGCCTCGGCGATGGCGGTCTTGAAGCCGGCCGCCTTCGCCTTCACCCGGTAGGTCCCGATGCGGACATTGAGGAAAATGTAGTTGCCGGACTCATCGCTCTGGGTGGTGGCGGTGATCCCGGTATGAACGTTCTCCAGCGTGACTTTGCTGCTGCGGACGACCGCGCCGCTGACGTCTCTGACGGTTCCGAGGACGGTGGCAGCCTCGAATTGGGCCAGCACGCCGGCGGGCAGAGCCAGCATGAGGCTCAGGGCGAAGCGGAGGGCAAGCTTGGACATCTTAGTCATCTCCTCTGGCACACGTGCGCAGAATATTGTCGCTCGTTTTCGCGCCGGCGTCAATGCCCACCGCCCACCCGCAGAGCTGGATGGCCGCGCTCCGAAGCCAGGTCGCGCAAACAAGGGCTCGTAGAATCTGTTAGTTAGACGCACTGGCTGGCGTTGGCACTGCGGGTCCCCGAAACACAGTTGGTTCCCACTGGGCGGTCACGGTCGGCCTGGAACTGTGGGAACCCTGCAACCGTGTGCGGGCTGCCTAACCCGCACCTTGGCCACCCCCAGGACTCGGATCGATACCCTGTCTGCCGCCCGGCGGCGCGGTGGACTCCCGCAGCACCAGTTCTCCCGGCACCCGGACGTTCGCCTCCATGCAGCTTCCGCCCAGCAGTTCGAGCAGCATGGTGGCCGCCTGCCGTCCCATATCCGTCTTCGGCTGCCGAATGGTGGTGAGCGGCGGCTCGACATACAAGGCGATGGGCAGGTCGTCGAATCCCCCCACCGACATCTGCTCGGGCAGTTTCCAGCCGGCGGCGTGCAGACAGCGCAACGCTCCGATCGCCGACATGTCGTTGTAGCAGAACACCGCCGTGGGAGGCTGGCGGAGCGCGAGCAGCCGCTCCATGGCCAGCCGGCCCCCCTCCGCCCTGCCGTCGCCGTGCGCCACCAACTCGGCGGAAAACGGTATCCCGGCCGCCTCCAGTTCCTCCCGGTAGCCGCCGAAACGGTCCGCGTCCGATTGCAGCCCGAACCGGTCGCCGAGGTATGCCATCCGGCGGTGCCCGAGCGCGATCAGGTGCCGCGTCATAAGCCGGGCGCCGGCCCCGTCGTCGATGGAGATCGAATGAACGAACTCCCCCGGATACTGGTTGTTGATCAAGACGATGGGGACGTTCAGCTCGCTCAACAGGGGCATGTACAGCGCACCCACGCGGGATGCCATCACCAGCACTCCGTCCACCCGCCGTTCCTGGAACGAACGCACCACGCTGATCTCCCGCTCCGGGATGGCATTGCTGTTCGCCAGGAACACCGCGTAGCCGTGAT
>CAZIRH010000010.1:25484-28192 GCA_964541065.1 uncultured Solibacteraceae bacterium | reverse complement strand
CCTCACCGAGGAGCAGGCGAAGGCGCAGGGCGACGGGCAGGCCGGAGTCGCCGCCAGCGCGCACCTCGGGGTCCAGTGGCAGCTCGGCCAGCAGGGGCACGCCCATCTCCTCGGCCGTGCGGCGGCCGCCGCCGGAGCTGAACACGTCCACGCGCTGGTGGCAGTGCGGGCAGAGCAGGTAGCTCATGTTCTCGACTAGCCCCAGCACCTCGACCCCCACCTGGCGGAACATGTGCACGGCCTTGCGGGCGTCGCCGAGGGCCACGTCGGACGGCGTGGTCACCACGATGGCGCCGGTGATCGGGACGGTCTGGATCAGCGAGAGCTGAACGTCGCCGGTACCCGGCGGCAGGTCTACCACCAGGTAGTCGAGCAAGCCCCAGGCCACCACGCGCAACAACTGTTGGATGGCGCTGTGCAGCATCGGTCCGCGCCAGATGATGGGCCGGTCACCGGGGTTGAGGAAACCCATCGACATCAGCTTGATGCCGTGGCGTTCGAGCGGCACGAGGCGGTCCCCGACCACCTGGGGGCCTTCATCGGTTCCGACCATCAGGGGGACGTTGGGGCCGTAGATATCGGCGTCGAGGAGTCCGGTGTGGTGGCCGAGTTTCGCCAGGGCGATGGCCAGGTTGACCGCCACGGTAGTCTTGCCGACGCCGCCCTTGCCGGAGCCGATGGCGACGAGGTTCTGGACGCCAGGGATGGGGAACCGAGGCGGCGGGCCGGTGTGCGTGGCCATGACCTCCATGCTAGCGCATGGCATGGGGGGACTCATGCGGGAGGGGATTTGGGCTGGACGCGCTGGAGCTCGCGCCAGGCGCGGTAGAAGGTGCGTTCGAGGCGCATTTCGTAGTAGGAGAGGCGGGTGAGGGTGTTGACGCCGGCGGAGTCGCGGATGTAGGCGCGGGCGATGACCTCGTCGGGGGTGGGAGGGGGCTGTGGGGATTCGGTTTCGGGTTCGGCGTCGGCGTCGGGTTCGGTGTCGGGATCGGTGTCGCCGTTGCCGTTGTCGTTTCCGTTGTCGTCGTCGTTGCGGGCGAGGAAGGCCTGGCGGATCTGGCGGAAGAGGTTCACGTCGGAGGAGCGATGGCGGTAGACCTGGGCCTCGATGCGGGTGAGGCGGGAGAGCTTCCAGTAGGCGATGGTCAGTTGCTCGACGAGGAACTCCTGGAGGGGTCCGGAGGGGCGGTACTCGGCGAGGAAGGCGCGGAAGAGGCGGCGGAAGGCGCGGCGGTTCTCGCCAGGGAGGAGGGTGGCGCGGGCGCGGAGTCCATGGCGGAGGGCGTTGCGGGAGGAGGCGGCCTTGCCGGCGGGGGTGCGGGGGCCGGTGGAGCGTTGGGCGTTGCGGCGGTTGGCGAGGCGTTGTTTTTCGGAAGCCATGGTTGTTTAGAGTTGGACGAACGAAGCCAGTTTTTCGAGGGCGCGGAAGGCGCCCCATATGGAGGGTAGCGGACAGCCGGTGGCGCGGGAGGAGAGGGCGGGGGAAGTGGTTGACGGGGAAGGGTTTCTAGGAGGGGCAGAGAGGTGACCGGGGCTTACGCGCAAAGGGCGCCGGGGGGAGAAGGTGAGGCAAAAGGCGAAGGGGGCGAGAGGGTGTCGAGCAGGGCACGGGGAGGGCGGGGAGGGGGATCAAGCTACAATGGCTGTGCGATGACGGGGCGGTTTGTGCTGAGCGAGTACATGGACCAGGCGATGGCCCGGGCAGTGTACGACAAGCTGGAGGATGGCAGCTTCGGCGCCCGCATTCCCTGCTGCCCGGGGGTGATCTCGTTCGGGAGCACGCTGCGGGAGTGCGAGGAGGAGCTGCGGTCTACGCTGGAAGGCTGGATCCTGGTGGGGCTCAAGCTGGGGCACGCGCTCCCGGTGATCGCGGGGATCGACCCAGGCGCGGAGCCTGCCCGTGAGCCGGTGGAGGCCGTGTAGGGGTCCGGCGCTTGCGGGCGCTGGGTTTCGACGGTCCGCTTTCCGGGGGCGGGCACGGGTTCATGGTCTATCGGAACCACCGCCTGGCCGTCCCGTCCAATGCCGAATACTCAGTGGGGCAACTGCGCATGATGATCCGTGAGGTGGAAGGGATCCTGGGGCGGAGCATCGAGCGGGAGCAGGGGAACAGGCTGTAGGGGGTTTCTCGCAAAGGCAGAGCGCGGCTGCGCCGCCAGGCAAAAAGCGAAAGACCGGAAGGGGCCGTTCTTCGGGAGTCTCCGCGGCCGGACAGGATTCCGTGGGGTAGTAGTAGAGGTTCACTTCCTGTCAGTCACGCGGTGCTTTCTGTTTGTGGCAGACGCGCCCAACCGCTCATGGCGCGACTTCCTGGCGGACTTGCTGAAGGACGTTCTCCAGACCAGGGGAATCGGGGCCAAGCGGTCTGCCGGCTACGGGCGTTTCTCGCAGTTCTGGTCTCCCGGTGAGCGGTGATAGCGGCCGGGCAAATCAGCCGGGGGCGTATGGCTTGTGTTTCATCGGCCCGCGGCCAGGGAACTCTTCCAGGGGGGCGAACCGGGTGAGGCGGGCTCGCCAGCCCAATGTCATTTAGTGTTCCCGGAACTGGACCGCTGCCGACGCCGCGGGGAGCCCTTCTGGCCGCGGGAATCCTACGACCACTGAGGGAGGGAGGAGGGGCAGTTGGAACGCATCGCCGTCTACATCGAGAACAATCCGGTGCAGGCGGGCCTTGCGGCTGATCCTTCCCAGTACCGATGGTCCCG
>CAZIRH010000010.1:0-25384 GCA_964541065.1 uncultured Solibacteraceae bacterium | reverse complement strand
TGCGTGGAAGGACGGCGAACTGAAGTTCGCCGCAGCACGCTGAAGCGTGCGCCACGATGTCAGCTTGGGTCCCGTGCGTGGAAGGACGGCGAACTGAAGTTCGCCGCAGCACGCTGAAGCGTGCGCCACTGAGAAGCCGAGGGAGTGCGGCGGTGGTGGAGGTGCGCTCCGTGAGGAGAGCGGGTGGGGAGTGGAGGAGGGTCTGTCAGGGTCTCCGCAAGACTACTCAAAAAAAGGCAGAAGAGAATTCCGCGGTGGGCGTGAACGGCAGGTTCAGAAAATGAAGCTGAGCCCGCCCCGGAGGGAGCGGGGGGTGTGCATGAGGTAGACGCGGCGGCCATTGAGGTTCAAGGGGACGTAGCCCTGGGCCAGGAGGTTGCGAAGGTCGGCGGAGGCCTCGATGCGGCCGGGCAGCGCTCCGAAGTAGGGGAGCGGCTGGCGGAGGAGCAGGTTCAGCCCCAGGCCCTCGCGGACCGTCTGCGTCAGGAACATGTGCGCGGGGGTGAGGGAGCGCACATTGGTCCACTGGTAGGAAGTGAGGAACTGTGTTCCCGTGGAGGGCGCTACGCCGGCCACGCGGGCGGTGAGGGAATGCCGGCGGCTGGTGCGGATCAGTTGGCGCAGCTCGTCGGGAGAGTCGGCGGGCAGGGCATCGCGGCTAACGGTGAGGGCGCCGCCGCTGCCGTACGCCATGGTCATCTCGAGGCGCTCGCCCAGGTGCTGGCTCATCGAGGCCATGTACCCGAGGCTGCGGTACCGGCCGGCGTTGAGCACCCAAGTATCGGAGAACAGCTCGGGCAACAGGTCCGGCCCGGCTTCCAGGCCCGCCGGCGAGGCCAGGGTGAGCGCCACGTTGGTGACCGATTCGCGGTAGGTGGCGGCGCTGTAAGATCGCGAGCCGACCCGCTTGCGGTAGCCCGCCTCCAGACTCTGTGCCCGCTGGACCCGCGCAGCACCGCGGTGCAGGGAGACCCGCGGGAACATGGCCAGAGCGGCCAGATCGTGCTGGAACTCGGCCTCGGACTCGCCGGGCGAGGCGTACAGCTCGGCCGGGGGAGCGCCCGAAGCGTAACTGAACTGGAAGTCGCCCGCCTCGCCGCGGTGGTAACTGACGCGCGCGTAGGGGCTGAAGTAGTTCAGCCGGTCCAGGAAGGTCACCGACTCGAACGACAAGCCGTACTCGAGCCTCAGGTCGTCGGAAAGCTGCGCGCGCTCCAGCAGCGCGCCCGAAAGCGTCCGCAGGGCGGGCGCGGCCTGCTGCTGGCCGCTGGTGATGGCGGAGGCGGCGCGCGCCGGCAAAAAGAGCTGGCGCATGGTGAGCCGCACTTCGGGCGCCATGCCGCCGGGCAGCTCGCGGCGGTAACTGGTCCGGAAGCCGGCGCTGGGCAGGCCGGACAGGGGTGAGTAGCCCACGTTCCCGCTGACCTGCACCTGGTTGTGCCCGTACACCGAGGTGGCCAGGGCGAAGGCGGTACCCAGGTCCGGTTCGTTGCCCAGAAAGGAAACCCGCCCCTGGTCACCTGCGGAGAGCCGCACCAGGCCCCGGGTGTCGGAGAAGATGGAAGACAAAGAGGCGCGGCGCAGCGGGTCGCTGAAGTCCACTTCCGGCAGCAGCCTGAGGACCGGACGGGTGGCACTGGCGCTGCGCAGCACCCACTTCCAGTCGTCGGTCATCAGCGGCCGGTACCCGGGGGAGATGGAGACCAACTGGATGGAGCTGAACAAGCCGGCCAGGCTGACGTTCAGCAGGCTCTGCATGCCCGGCTGCACCAGGATGTTGCGCTTGAGGGCGGGCAGGAAACTGGCCAGGCTGACGCGGACGGCGTAGACGTCGGGCAGCAGCAACTCGAAGCTGAAGGCGCCCTTCGGGCTGGTCAGCGCCTGCTGCAAGAGCCGGTCCAGCCGATTGTACAGGGAGACGGTGGCGCCGGGTTGGGGAATGCCCGTCGAGTCGGTCACCACGCCCGCGATCGTGCCGGAGAGCTTGGGTGGAGATGCCGGGTAGCATAGAGTGGCCGCCCACAACATCCCAGCGGCGAGGCCGGCTGTCGTTCTGGCGTTCATCTGTTCGCGTACCCTCGCGGGGCCTTACCCCCCTAGGTTACCGTAAAAGCGGCGCTGGGCGTCAACACCTGGTTGCGATTCCTGTCCGTGACCTTCAGCTTCAAGGTGTACCGCCCCGGCTCCAGACTCTGGAGCGACAGCAGCTTCTCGATCGTCACCTGCTGCGCCGAGGCGTCCGGGATGGCCGTGACCTCTTCGCTGTAGGAAAACACCGTCTGGTTGGTCCCGGTGCGGAGGATCTCGTATTCGATCGTGGCGGAGGGCTTCTGGGTCTTCTCGTCGGGACCGAAGTTGTAGAGCTGGAGGTAGATGCCCATGCGCTCGTCGCGGCGGAAGGTGTCGGTGATCCGCGGGCGCACCTTCGAGCCGCCGATGACGAACTGGCCCGTGCCGATGTTGCGCGTAGGCACCTTCTCGATGAGGTCCGCCAGGATGAGGGAGCTGGCAGAGAGCTTCTCCTCCTCGAAGCGGGGCACGTGCAGCGCCATCTCGTAGTTGTTCATGGTGCCGCCCACCACGTCCTTGACCACCACGTTCAGGCGGTAGGTGCCGGGCGCCAGGGGGACTTTTTGCTGGTAGATGGCAGAGCGCCGGATGGCCGCCTCCAGCATTTCGCTCGGCGTCTCGACCACCACCGGCTCCTCGAAGACGTTCACCACGCGGCGCGACATCGAGGTGATCCGCCCGTACATGTTCACCGTGGCCCTTTGCACGCCGTCTTTGAGCTGGAACTGGAGGTCCTTGTTGTCGAGCTGCACGGTGATGGTGGTCAGCACCGTGGACTCGGTGATCTTCAGGAAGTCGGCACGGACCCGGATGGGCAGCACGTTGTAGGTGATGCGCGAGGTGACCATGGCCTCCAGGTCCTTGAACTTGATGGCGGGAGGTCTTTGCAGCCGGGCGAACTGCTCCAGCCGCTCGAACTGGTTCATGCGGGAGGGCAGGGGCTGGTCGCCCACGCCCAGGCGGGTGCCGTCGGTGCGGTTGAAACGGTCGGACTTGTCGGAGAGGCCCATCTGCTCGTAGAGCGTCAGACCGGCGTTGGGCACATACAGCAGTGCGTCCTTCTCGGAGGGGTCCATGGTCATGCGGTACTCGCCGGTCATGGTGGGATCGACGAACTCGATGATCACGTCCGTGCCGATGCCCTCGATGTAGCGGTAGCGCCACTTCTCGAAGGGGTAGGTGGAGGTGGTGCCGCCGCCCTCCTCGATGGGCCGTTCGTAGCTGCCGCCCGAGGGGTGCGATTCGTTCTCGTCCGCCGGGCCGAAGGTGATGTAGATGCGGCCCCGGTCGGACTTCCAGCCCGGAATGCCCGAGGCGTAGCGTTCGTTGGCGTAAGCGATGCGGCGGTAGTGCTCTTCCTTGTACTCGTTCTCGGCGCTGTCGGGCGTGGGGTCGCGCCGCAGCCAGAATTGCTCGATGAACTCCTGCCGCTCCTCGTCGGTGGACAAACGCTTGAAGGCGGCGCGCTCCTCATCGGTGATGATGTAGGTGACGTCCTCGTTGAGCCACTTGCGGTAAGGGGTCTCCAGCTCCCGGCGGAGCTTCTCCTCGCGCCGGCGTTTCTCGCGTTCGCTCAGCGGCTTGGCCAGCGTCTCGCGCTGCGGAGAAGCCGCGTCGGACTTCTTGGCAGACTTCCGGTCCTGGGCCGTGCCGGCGCCTAGAAAGACGATCAACCCGGCGACCCAGCACCCCATGGCCAAGTGGCTGGTCCTCATACGCACACCTCCCCTTCATGCACCGGTAGAGGCTACCCTCATTGTAGGCCCGCCCCGGAAGCCAGTCAAGGCATCCGGGCGGGTGCGCTCCCCCAGTTCTGCATGGGCCGCAACAGGCCGGGAGGCCTATTCTACGTGGGCCGCAACAGGCCGGGAGGCCTATTCTACGTGTTCTGCGTGGGCCCCAACAGGCCGGGAGGCCTATTCTACCTGTTCTACGTGGGCCGCAACAGGCCGGGAGGCCTATTCTACCTGTTCGGCGGTCAGGCTGGGGGAGGGCAAGAGTGGTATCATCCCCTTTCGTACCAACCACCTGAAGGATGCATCATGACGGTGCTCTGCCTGATTTGGGGGATTCTTGCCATCGCGGGCGTCGTGCTGTGCGCCATGGCCGCGGTGCTCGGCTTCATACGCCTGGTGGCCGGCGGAGGCGTCCTGTAACCGGCGGCCCGGCGGCGGACTGCACACGATCCGCTGCCGGCCACCCCGGCTGGCTCACCCCCATGCAGGCCCACGATAGAATGATCGGTTGCTTCACTCCTTCCAGGCAGAGGGACGACGCTTCTGGGCTGCGACCGCGGTCCTGCTCGCGGTCCTGGGCGCCGTCCAGGTGGCATCCGTTCGCGACGACAGCGCGACGTTCGACGAGGGTCTGTACGTGACCGCGGGTTACAGCTACCTGAAAACCGGCGACTTCCGCATGAACGTCGAGCACCCGCCGCTGGCCAAACTGCTCTTGGCCCTCCCCTTGATCCTGCTGGATCCAACCTTGCCGCTGGGCGATCCAAGTTGGGCGAAGGCAGACCTGCTGGACTTCAGCAGGGTTTTTCTGTACGGGAACCGCGTCCCTGCGGACAGGATGCTGTTTGCCGCCAGGATGGTGGCCATCCTGTTCACGCTGATGTTCGGGTTGGCGGTGGCGCTTTGGGCAAAATGGTCTTTCGGTGCGCCCGCCGCGCTGGTGGCGCTGTTCCTGTTCGCCACCGATCCCAACATCATCGCCCACGGCCGCTACGCCACGACTGACCTTTTGCTGGCCTTTTTCTTTTTCCTGGCCGTAGCGGCCTGGGCGGGGTATCTGGTTCGCAGACGCGTGCGGGACCTGCTGTGGTGCGGCGTGACGCTCGGGCTGGCTCTGCTCACCAAGTTCTCCGCAGTGTTGTTACTGCCTGTTTTTGCGGTGCTTTACGTGTGCCGGGCGTGGCAGGAAGAGGGTCAGGACCGAGCAGCGACTGCGAGCCGCGGGCGGCTTTCGGTGGAACGGTCTCTCGTCTCGATGCTGGTGCTGGCGATGATCTGCGTCGCCATGGTCTTGGCGGCGTATGGTCTCAAGGCGCGTGTTTGCGAACCCGCCCGGGCGGCCGGCGCCCAGACCGCCAACCCGTATCCGTGCACTCTCGCCGAGACCGCGGATCCCAAGACCGCGGCGGGGCATTTTCTCGGAGTGCTCGCCAGAGCTCTGCACCTGCCGGATCATCCCTATCTGATGGGTTTCTACATGCAATACAGGCGCAATCAGGAGGGGGCGCACTCCTATCTGCTGGGGCAGCATTCTTTCCGCGGCTGGTGGTACTACTTTCCCTTGGTGTTTGTGCTGAAAACGCCCACGGCGCTGCTGGCGACGGTCGCTTTCTGTTCGGTGGTTGGCCTGATCGGGTTGAGGAGGCTGGGCCTAGCGCGTCTGCGCGAGCTGCCGTTTCGATGGCTGGCGCTGGTCATGCCTGTTTTGATCTACTTCGGCTCCGCCATGACGAGCCCCATCAACGTGGGCCTGCGATTCCTCTTGCCGGTCTATCCCTTTCTGTTCGTCTTCTGCGCGGCGGGGCTGGTTCGCATGCGGGCCGGCCGGTTCCGCCGCGCGTTTCCTTATGTGCTGGCATTGATCGTAGTCGTCCAGGCCGCGGAATGCGCCGCCATCTACCCGCACTACCTGGCGTTCTTCAACACTCTGGCCGGAGGGCCCGACCGCGGCGCCCGCTATGTGCTCGACTCCAACATCGACTGGGGACAGGACTTGAAGAGGCTGAAGCGCTATCTCGACGCGAACCACGTGCAAAGCGTCTGCCTCCAGTATTTCGGAACGGCTTCACCCTACTACTACGGAATCTCCGCCGTCCCCCTGCCCTTCACCGACGATGAGGAAGGCCGAAGGAGCGTGGACTGCGTGGCGGCGATCAGCGTGAGCCTTCTGAACGATTTATACCTGCCCCCAGGCAGCTACGCGTGGCTCCGGCAGCGCCAGCCCGATGCTAAGATCGGACACTCGATTTATGTTTTTGACCTGCGGAAGGAGAGGCGCTAGGAGGCGGTTTCCAGTGTCCTGGAAGGTGTGAAAAAATCCTGGGGACACGCCTGCGGTGGCTGGCAAGCGGTGGGTTCGAGGTACTCAGCCGGAGTGTCCCCGGATTTTTTCTGAGGAGGGAGAGGCGCCAGGAAACGGTTTCTAGCGCAGCCGGTACAGCCGCAGGTCCCCGCTGCGAGCCACTTCGGTGACCCCCCACAGGTCCGGCTTGGCCTGGAGATCCTGCCCCAGGAAGTCCGAGTCCGCGGCGAGCAGGTACTCGATGCGCTGCGCCAGAAACTCGCGGATCGCGGCGCGTCGCAACCCGGCGGGGCGCAGCACGTCGGTGTCCTCGGTCCACTCAAAAACTGTCTTCCAGGCCCCGCGATCAGGGAGAACCTGCAAGCTGATCGGGACGCGGGCCTGGTCAGGTGAGGACTCCAGAAGCGCAGTGTCCACCTCGGCGCGCCCACCCAACTCAACCTCCACCTGCATGCCTGAGCCGTAGTCCTGTGCGCTTCTCCAGAAGGTGACCAGGCTGTTGTCGAAGGCCAGTGGCACATCCCACGGATTCGGGCGGGCTCGCAGCCGCCACTGCGGCTGCCGGGGCAGCTCACGACCCTGATGAAACAGGCGCAGCTCGTGGATGGTCCATTCACCCTCACCCGCGGCCATGGCGAGCATCCGGATCGCACGCAGCCGCTCGGCTGGAAACCGGAAGCGCCGGTGTCTGGTCGGCCGCCGGGCCGGCACGAGAGCGATGCACAAACCCTCGGCGAGCTTCTGGCTGGGGAGGCTGCGCCAGGCAACCAGCACTTCGCGCGACGTGTACACCTTCGGGAATGGCTGGACGGCGAAGACCCTTCCCCCGGGCGGCACCAACTGGTCGATCCGCCGGGCCATCGTGTAGCCAGGCAGTCTGGATGTCAGAAACCGGTCTTCCGACCGGACCCGCAACGCCGAAAGCAGCCGCGTGGTCTCGATACGCCAGGCGCCGGCTTCACAGTAGTTCGCCACGACGTTGGGGTAAGAAAGAACGAGGTGGGCGGCCACCAGCGCGGGAGCCAGCACGCGAGCATGCTCCAAGGCCAATCCCATCCCCAATGAAATGTAGGGCAGGGAAGGGATCAGGAAGCGGGTGCCGATGTCCGCCGGATAACTGGCGCCGAACACAGCCGCGGCCAGCAGCAACTGGCGTCCCGCCCGCTTCCGAAGCGCCAGCAGCGCGAGGGGCGACAACAGGAACAACGGCCCGGTCAAGCCTCCGAGCGTCTTTCCCAGTATCGTGGTTTCGAGAGGAACCTCCAGCCGGCTCCGGATGGCAGGGTAGCTGCTGGTCTCCCGCAGGTAGTCCCGCTCCAGGGCGACGGTGACCGTGGAATTCGGGAAGACGCCATTGAAGAACGGTGACAGCGGGTTGCCGGCCACGATCCAGTTCTTGGCCAGCCACGGTGCGGTCATCGCGAGCGCGCACGCGGCCACCGTCAGCAGCGGGCGTGCCAGCGCCTGGCGTGAACGCAGCGTTTTCCAGCCCACGAAACCGAGAGCGAAGGGCGCCGCAACCATACCCGCGTAGGCCACTGCCCCGGCGAAACCCGCCGCCACTCCGGCAGCCACCAGCAGAGCGTTCCGGCGCTCGAGATCCCAGATTTGGAGCAGATAGAAAACGGCAAACAGGATCGAGGCCAGCGCCACCTGGGTGCAAGCGCTCGAACCGTCCACGCCGACCACCGGACTCACGAACGTGAGCACCGCCCCCACCACTCCCGCTTTGGCAAACCCCATGCGGCGCGCGTAGGCCAGCATCAGCAGCGGTAAGGCCAGCAGGTAAGCGAAGTGAACCAAGGCCGCCGCGGAGTGTTTTCCCCAGGCGAACGCGAACAGGAACAACATTTCGAGCCCCTGGGGGAAACCGTCTCCGAGCTCGGGCGTCGCGCGCCCGAAACCGTGGTCCCGCATGTAGCGCACGACCAGGGGCAGGCGCCTGCCGCTTCCCTCCGGGCTCCATTCCGGCGCCATGGCGTTCAGGAGGTAGATGGCGGCGAACACCGCGAAAGCGGCGAGGAACAGTGCTTTCCAGAATGCGGGGTACTGTGGCAGGGGTTCGGCCGGGATACTGTTCCGCGCCCGCCAGACCGAGATTCCGAGGAGCATCACTCCGCACACCAGCAAGACCCCCCGGCGCGCCAGACCACACGCTGCCAACAGGAACACCAGCAGACTCAGGAGCGCCGAACCCAGGATGAACTCCAGCAGGATCCGCTCTCCGCGATAGAACCTGAGCGCCAGCCGCCCCAGCAGGAGCCTGCCGGCCGCGGCCGCGACCGCGACGGTGAATGCGGCGCCGAACAAGATGGCGACAGCCTGCGGCATTATTCCAGGAATCCGGCCCGGTGCAGCACAAAGCCGAGTTTGGCTCCATCGGCCTTGGCGATAAAGAGCTTGTCAGCGTGGATGACCACCCGGGTGTACGTTGCTTTGTTCAGCCAAGCCGCGGGAACGGGCTTCTCAAAATGCCGCTCGCCCGGTGTGTCGCACCGCATCTGCCCCAGGAGCCGGTCATTCACCAGAAAAGAGATGGTCAGCGGGCCGGTCTCCGCGAGCGTGGCTGCGGCCGCGCCGACATCCGCCGCGAACCTCAGGCCCTCGGTGGAGTTCAGGATGAATCTCAGCTCGGGCCGCTCGAAGGTCCAGCGCCAGGTACCTCCTTCCAGAACTGGACTAATGTCCCTGACGATGAAGTCCTGCACATCGTAAGCGCTCATCTCCACGAAAGGCCGCTCCAGTTCCCAGCGCGCGAACGTTTGCGAGCGCTGGACCGGCGGCGGGTAGCTGTCCGGAGCGCGGACACAACCGGCCTGCAACAGCGCCATCAGCAGGGTGAGGAGCCCGGAATCTCGTCGCAAACCGCGAGTATAACCCAGGCGCGCGGCGCCGGTCAGCGGCGCGCGTCGGCCAGGATTTGGTCCGGCTCTTCGACAGCGGCGAGGAGCCCGCCGAGTGAGCGGCGGTCTCGCTTGACGGCAAACATGCGGCGATCGGCCACCGCCAGCAGTTCCTCGGCATCCTGGCCGTCGCCGGGGAAGGTGGCGTAGCCCGCGCTCAGGACGATATCCTCCGCGGGGAATGTACGGCGGGCACCCTCGGCCACACTCCGGCACACGGAGGACATCTTGGCGGCGGCCGCCTCCGGGGCGAGCCCCGGGAACACCAGGACGAACTCATCCCCGCCCATGCGGGCGACGATGTCGTACTCACGACAGAGTTCCCTGAGCCGCTGAGCGACGTATTGCAGGACGCGATTGCCCTCCATGTGACCGAAGGTGTCATTGACGCGCTTGAAGCCATCCAGATCGCCGACCACCACCGCCAGCGGCTCGGCCGAGCGCTTCGAGCGCGACAGTTCGGCATCCAGCCGCAGGAACAGCGAACGGGCGTTCGGCAAGCCGGTCAGCCCGTCGGTGACGGCGAACCGCTCCACCTGCCTGTAGCGCAGAGCGTTCTCGACGGCCAGGGCGAGCTTGCCCTGCACCGCCTGCAACAACCGCAGGTGATCATTGGCGAAACCGCCCTTTTCCCGGCGGTACAACGTCAGCACGGCGAAGACGCCCTCCGGCCCGGCCAGCGGCACGGCCAGTGCCGACCCCAACGTGCTGAACTTGCGGGGTTCGCTCAGGTAGCCGCTTTCCACGCTGGGGTTGCCATTGACTACGGGCCGGCCCTGCTCGGCCACCCATCCGGACAGCCCGTGCCCGACCGGGATCTCCAGGGCCGAAAACAGCGCGGAGTCTTCCCCGCTGACGAATTCCGGCTTCAGCAGGTGGTCGCGCCGCAGGTAGATGGCGATGCAGTCGTGGGGGATCAGCTTCTTGAGCCGCATGCCCAGCACGCTCAAGGTCTCGTGCAGGCTCAGGGAACTGCCCAATTCCAGCGTCAATTCGTACAGCGCCTGGACCTCCTGGCGCGCCGCCGCAATCCGGTTGACAAAGTCCAGGCTGGCGAGCTCCTCGGTAAACCGCTCCGGCGTCACCGGCAGCTCCAAGCCCGCGGCCGGCGCTTCGCCGCGTTCGACCCGCAGATCCTTGCTGAAGTTGTTGGCCGGGGCAGCCTGCGATTGGGCCCGCGCCTTCGCCTCCAGCTCCGCGCCGCGCCGTTTGAGGATCTCCACCACGCGGGGATCATAGCTGCGCCCGGACTCGGAAACCACGATCGCCATGGCCTCCTCCAGGGGGAAGGCCGGGCGGTACTGCCGGTCGGAAGTCAGGGCATCCAGGCAATCCACCGCGGCCAGGATGCGGGCGCCGACGGGTATCTTCTCACCCGCCAGCCCATCGGGGTAGCCGGAACCGTCCCACTTCTCGTGGTGGCCGCGCACGATAGGCACCACGGGATAGGGGAACCGCACCCGCGCCAGGATCTCGGCGCCGACCACCGGGTGGATCTTCAGCTTCTCGAATTCCTCGGCCGTCAGCTTGCCGGGCTTGGAGACGATGTAGTCGGGCACCGCCAGTTTGCCGATGTCGTGCAAGATGGCCGCCGCTTGCAGGGCTTGGAACTCGTCCGGGCTCAGCCCGAATTCCTTCCCGACCGCCGCGGTGTACACCTGAACGCGGTTGAGATGGTTGTGGGTGACGTCGTCCTTGGCCTCGATGGCCAAGGCTAGAGCCTCGATGGTACGCAGGTGCAGCGCCGCCATCTGCTCGGCGTGCTCCTTCTCCTTCTCCAACCGGCCCAGGTAGAGCCGGTAGGAACGGTAGATGAGGTAGACCGCCGGCAGAACCAGGACCGAGACCTCCCACCCGAATTGGCGGGTGACGTAGATGAGGGCGCCGGCGATGGAGGCTCCCAGCAGATAGTACGGCAGCGACCAGAAGTAGCACTCTTTCCAGACCGCCAGCAGGCGCTTGCCTTCGGTGAGCGCCAGCACCAGGGCCATCGAGACGGTGTTCAGGAAGAAGTAGGCGCCGGCCGTCAGGATCAGCAGCAAGGTGGGGTGCAGCCGGGCCAGGGGCGGCCAGCTTACGTGCTGCACCGAGTAGGCGCCGCTGATGGCTATGGCGATGGCGGCGTGATTGAACAGCACCTGGATGGTAGCGGGGCGGCGCTTGGCCCGCCAGAAGGACTGCACCAGGGTGGCGCCCATGCCCACGAGCAGGGTCTCGGCCAGGCCCAGCTCGGCAACTCCAAGCAGAACAATGACATAGGAGACCGACATGGTCCCCTGTACCCCGGGCAGGCGGACCTTCAGGCCGGAGCACAGCATCGCCGCAGCCACGTATAGGCACAGGCGCAATGGGTTTTGCGGCTGCCACGCGAGCAAGCCGGAAACCAGCGCCGCGCCACCCAGCGCAAGGATGGCGGTGATGTAAATGCGCGCTACCAGGCGCATGTTGCGACCCAAATTACATATCGGGTGGTCGGGGCGACCTCGCCGCACAGGGGACGGTCAAGTTGGAAGCGCACTAGCCGGCGACGAACTCGGGGACCTTCGGCAAGGCCGCCAGCAGGCGGCGCGTGTACTCTTGAGCCGGGTGGGAGAAGATCTCGCTGGTCGCCGCGGTTTCCACGATGCTTCCCTGGTCGAGAATGGCCACCCGGTGACTAAGGCTGGCCACCGTAAGTAAGTCGTGTGAAATGTATAAGATGCCCATCTGGAGGGTGCGGTTGAGCTCGGCAAACAGGCCCAGCACCTCGGATTGGGTGAGCAAGTCCAGGGCGGTGGTCGGCTCGTCGGCAATGAGCAGCGCAGGGCGGTGCAGGATGGCCAGGGCGATGAGGACGCGTTGCGCCAGTCCGACGCTCAGTTCCCGCGGGTACAGGCGGAGGAATTCCTCTCGTGCCGGCAGGCGGACTTGTTCGAGCACTTGCCAGGCGCGCCGGCGCCAACCCGCGACCTGGTCCGGCGCCGCATGGGCCCGCCACGCCTCCTTGAGATGCGCGCCCACGCGCATCACGGGATTCAGCGCCGAGATGGGGCTCTGGAGCACCAAGCCGATGGCGCGGCCGCGGATGCGGCGCATCTCGGATTCGGATTTCTCGAGCAGGTTTTCACCTTGAAACCAGATTTCTCCCCGCATGCGGCCGCCGCGCAGATCGAGGAGACGCAGGATGGCGAGCGCCAGCGTGCTCTTGCCCGAGCCGCTCTCGCCCACCAGGGCCAGGATCTCGCCCGGCCACATGGCCAGCTCCACGCCGGAAAGCAACCGGGGTCTGCCGGGATAGTCCACCTCCAGGCGCAGCGCGAGCAGGTGAGGCGGCGAGGGGCTCATCGGGCGTCCTGCCGGCGCGGGCTCAACCGGAGCTGGTCGGCGTTCCAGAAAACGTGCGGGTGCAGAACGGCCACCTGGGCATTGACCACCGCGGAGCCCACGGCGGAGACGGCATGCTTGTTCGCCAGGTAGAGGAAAGGCTCCTGCTCCCGGGCAATGCGCTGCACCTGGTCGAAGCAGAGCTTCCGGTGGCGGGGATCCAAAGTGGAGGCCTGCTCCTTCATGAGCCGGTCGATCTCGGCTTCCCAACTGGTGGCGGGCGTTTTTTGCCCGGGATTCCACTGATGGTTGACCGAGGAGCTCAGCCAGATGTTCATCTGGCCGTTGGGATCCAGGTCCACATTCACCAGGCCGAGCAGGCACGCCTCGTACTGGAGACTCTTGCTGATGCGTTCGATGAGCGAGGGAAAGTCCAGCGGAACCACGTTGACCCGCATGCCGATGCGGCCCAGGTCGTACTGAATCATCGCCGCCATGCGCTCCCGGCTCCTGTTGCCGGCGTTGGTGATGATGGCGAACTCAACGCGCTGACCCTGGCCGTCCTCCAGGACCCCGTCCTGTAGCCGGAAGCCCTCCTGGCGCAGCCGCTCCAGGGCCCCGTTCGGGTTGTAGCGATGCGGCGCCAGCTCCTGATTGAACCAGAAGCGGTTCGCGGCCGACACCGGCCCGAGGGCTGGGCTGGCGCGGTTGCGGAAGACCACCCGGCACAGATCCTCCCGGTTGATGGCCGCCGAAACAGCGCCCCGGAACGCCGTGGAGGCAAACCAGGCCTTCTTGTGCGTTGGGATGGGCGCCGAGGGGACCAAGTTGAACCACATCTGCTCGGATTCCAGGGAGACGCCGGCGTCGCGGACCGCGCCGGGCTGGTCGCGGGAAAGCCGCTCGGCGTAGTCCGGTTCCAGCTTGTTGATCAGGTGGACTTCGCCCCGGCGGAAGCGCAGCAGCTCGATTTCCCGGTTGGCCTGGATGTCGAGCTGGATGCCGTCCAAATAGGGTAGCGCCTGTCCCCCGGCGTCCTTCTTCCAGTAGTAGGGGTTGCGTTCCAGCAGGACGAATTGACCCGCCTTGTACTGCTTGAGCCGGAACGGCCCCAAGGTGGGTGCGTTCTCACGGGTGGCGTGCGCGCTCAAGATGGCCAGGCCGTCAAAGAGGCGCTCCAGGCCGGCGAGCGGCGCCGTGAAGCGGATGGAGACCCGCCCGGGGGTGTGCACCTGAGCCAGCGGCGCTCCCGTCACCCGGAAAGAGTCGGCCGTGGGCGACCGGAGCGAAGCATCCGCCAGCAGGCGCACTGTATGGGCTACGTCCTCGGCCGAGAAGGGAGTGCCGTCGGAGAAGCGCACCTGAGGGCGCAAATCGAAGGTGATCAGGCGCCCGCCTTCCTCCAGCTTCCAGGCGGCGGCCAGTTCCGGCTCCAGTTGCTGCGTCAGCCGGTTGACCCGGATCAGGACGCCCGCCGTGAGGTAGCGGATGGTCTCCGAGGCCTCGTCGGCCACGCGGAGTGGATCGAAGGTCTGCGGCTCGGCCCGCAGGCACAGCCGTAACGTGCCGCCCCGCTGGGCCGGCGCGTGCCAGGCTGCCGCCAGCAGAAGGAGGCCGATCAGAAAGCGTTTCTTCATGACAGTGTTTCCTCCCTTGGAAAGGCCAGATGAAGACAGCCCACCACAACCATCAACAGAGCGGCCGGAGCGGCGATCCACGGATTGGCCGCCAGTGCGTCGTAGTTCTCCATTTCCTTGAGCAGGCTGCCCAGGGAGGGCAGCGGCTCTTGCACGCCCAGGCCCAGGATGCTGAGATTGGCCTCGCCCAGGATGAACAGCGGCACCGCCACCCAGAACTGCGCCTGTAGCACGGGCCGCAGGTTGGGCAACAGGCAGCGCAGCAAGATGCGGCCGCTCGAGATACCCGTCGCCCGGGCCGACAGCAGGAAGTCGGACCGCCCCAGCGCGCGGGCGCCGGCGCGAACCACACGGGCCGGTCCCGCCCAGCTCAGCACTCCCAGCAGGGCGAAGGTCACCATCACCGAGGCCGCGGGCGGGACGTTCAGCGGCAGTAGCGCCCTGGCCGCCAGCAGGAGGAACATCCAGGGCAGGGACTGGAACAGGTCGGCCGCCGAGACCACCACGCGGTCACACCATCCGCCCCGCAGCCCGGCCAGCGCGCCCGCCACGCCGGCCAGCAGGGTGGCCAGCACGGCGGCAGCCGGCGCCAGCAACAGCGAGACCCGCGCCCCATGCACCAGGCGCGACAGCCGGTCCCGGCCCAGCTCGTCGGCGCCTATCGGAAACCCGGCGCCCGGCCCGCTGCCGGCCGCCTGGCGGAACTGCCGGTCGTACAGTGCCGGCGCCAGGTAGTCGGCCAGCAGGGCCAGGGCGAACAGAGCGGCCAGCAGCAGACGGGCCGCGCGGCGCAGCACGGTCATGGTCTGGCGCCTCGCCAAGCCAGCGTGGCCATTTCCGCCAGCGTGTTGCCGGCCACGGTCACCGCCGTTACCACCAGGGTCAGGTTCACCAGCAGCGGTAAGTCGCGTCCCAGGGCGGCCAGCCAGACCAGTTGGCCGATGCCAGGCCGGTCACCGATCACCTCCAGCGGCACTGCGGCGCCCAAGCCGATGCTGAAACTGACTCCGGCCAGCGCGATCAGCTCCCCAGCCGCGGGCCCCGCCACATGACGCCACAGGACCGCCGCCGGGCGCAAGCCCCTGGCCACGGCGGCTACGACGTGAGGCCTGGCGCGCACATCCGCCAGAAGATTGCGCACGTAACGGTGGATGCGCGGGAACACCACCAGCGCCATGGCCAACCCGAGCGGCCAGTCCCCGTGCAAGAACACCAGCGCCAGCACCGCGGCCGGCAGCGAAAGCAGCAGGCCCGCGGCCAGACCAGCCGGCAGGTCCACCCAGCGCGTCGCCGGGAATTCCCCCAGCCAGGCCAAGCCCAGCCCCAGCACCCATCCGAGCAGCAGCCCGGTCCCGGCCAAACCCAGTGTCACTGGGAGCCGTTCAGCCAGCAGTTCGCTCACCGGCCGGCCCAAGGTCGCTGACGTCCCCATGTCCCCTCGCACCAGACCTCCCAGAAAGCGCCAGTAGAACAGGAGCACGTTGCGGTCGCGCTGGCCGGCCTCGCGCAGGCGCTCGACGCTGGCCCGGCTCAAACGCGGGTCCAGTTGCCGCTCATCAAAGCCGAATCCGGGCGCCAGGCGCACCAAGGTGGCTCCCAGCAGACCGGCCAAGGCCAGCGTAAGCAGCGCCCCGGCCAAAGGCCGCAACAGTGACCCCCAGCGCATCACCCACCAAATCGGACGCGGCGCGCCAGAGACTTAGGCAAGCCCGGCTCCGGACATCCCTAACCCGCAGGGGGTAAGGTGGACTTCGCGGACCGTCAGGGCGTTTCCCGCGTCGGTGGCAACCTCTGCAACTCGCCATCCGATCAGATAGATACAGGACCTCCCTGAAGACGATGGGCCAATCCGAAAAGCGGCTCACATTCCTGGGGATGCGTGCCATCATCGCCAGCCCAGCGATGCGTGAGCTGCTGGACCGCGTGATGCGCGTGGCCCAGAGTGAAGCCTCCGTGCTGATCACCGGAGAAAGCGGCACCGGCAAAGAGCTGGTGGCCCGGGCCCTGCACCACTTCTCGCGGCGGTCGGCCGGACCGTGGATTGACATCAACTGCGCCGCGCTACCGGACCACCTGGTGGAAAGCGAGTTGTTCGGTTACGAGCGCGGGGCCTTCAGCGGGGCGGACACGGCGAAAGCCGGCTTGTTTGAGCTGGCGCACGGGGGCACGCTGTTGCTGGACGAAATCGGGGAGCTGGAGCCGAGGGTGCAGGCCAAGCTGTTGCGCGTGCTGGACCAAGTGCCCTACTTCCGGTTGGGCGGCACGCGCAAGGTGGCGGTGGATGTCCGCATCCTGGCTGCCACCAACCAGGACCTGACGGCGGCGACCCGGCAAGGCCGGCTCCGCAGGGACCTATATCACCGGCTGCGCCAGGTTCACCTGCACGTCCCCGCTCTGCGGGAGCGGCGGGAAGACATTGTGCCTTTGGCCGAGTTCTTTCTCGAGCAACAGGCGCCCGGCCAGCGGCTGACCGAGGAAGCGCTCAGAACGCTGGTGGCGTATCCCTGGCCCGGCAACGTTCGCGAGGTGAAGAACGCGATCATGAGCGCCTCCGCGGTGGGGGAAGGTGGCGTGATCCGCGCGGAGGACTTGAACCTGGACACGGTCCAGGAGGAATGGCTGGAGGATCAGGTTCGGATCATGAACCTCTGTGCCTTGGAGCGGCAAACGATCCTGCGAGCCTTCGAGGAATCCGGCCAGCACCACCAGAAGGCGGCTGACCTGCTCGGGATCTCGGCCAGGACGCTGAGCCGGAAACTGAAGACGTATGGGACAGACAAAGCAGACGAACCACACGCTGGGCAAGGCTGAAGCTGCGGTCAGGGCTCGGGAACGGCGCCGGGGGCCGCGCCATCCGGCCAGGGGCCCAGTGGAACTGCGGCTGGCGCCGCCGGAGTCCGGCGTGGTTCACGCTCAGTTGGTGGACCTCGGCAGTGGCGGCTTTCGTGCCGCGCACAAGTGTCCCTGGCTACAATCCGGCGGGCGGGTTTATTTTCACCATGCCTACGCTTCCGGCACGGCGCTGGTCGTCTGGAACCGGGCGCTCGGCAACCGCTGGGAAAGCGGCTTCCTGATCCTGGAGGAGGCCGCCCCAGAAAACAGCGGCGGCCGGCAAGAGCCGGCCGCCTGAGAGTGAGAGAACCAGGCTACTCACCCCAGAGGATGAAGGCCTCGCCTGGGGTCTGTTCGGGGCGCATCGCTCCTCCTACTTCTCCCCTTGGATGATCACCCGGATCTGGTCGTCGGACAGCGGGCTGCCAGTGCCCCAAACCGCGCTGGTGCCCCACATGGCGTTGGTGCCCCACATGGCGTTGGTGCCCCACAGCGCACTGGTCCCCCAGAGCGCGCTAAAGGCCTGGGTCCCGCCGGTACCCCACACTGCGGAGGTTCCCCACAGCGCCGAGGTCCCCGTGAGCGAGGTAAAGCCGGGCAGCAGCACCGAGGTGCCCCACACGGCAGACGTACCCCACAGAGCGGAGGTGCCCCACAGCGCGGAGGTCCCCCACAGGGCCGATGTACCCCAGAGCGCGGAGGTGCCCCAGAGTGCCGAAGTACCCCAGAGCGCGGAAGTGCCCCAGAGTGCGGAAGTGCCCCACAGCGCCGATTGGTCGATGACGATGATCACCTGGCCGTTCGCCGGGTTAACGACGGCCACCGGGGACCACGCGATACCGCGGCTGGTTTCAGTGGAGCTCAAAGCTGCGGCTACGTCGAGGTAGCCCGCGCCCACCGTGAAGATGTCGTACTGGCTGACGAAGGTTTGTTTCGTGGCGGGGTCGTAGGTGACGCTTGAAGCGGGGAAGGCCTTGGACGCGGTCTTCATGAGCCGCGCCTTCACCTGATCCGGAGTAAGCCCCGGCTCTTTCTCGACCAGCAGCGCCGCCGCTCCGCTCGCCGCACCGGCCGCCATGCTGGTGCCGCTCAGCACGAAGTAGTTCGTGGAGTCGTTGGTCCGGTAACCAGCCGTGTAGTAGGAGACCGGCACGCTGTTGGAGGTGTTGTTGAGTTGCAGCATGCTGGCGCGCGCCATCAGGGAAATCACGCGATTGCCCGGCGCCACCAGGTCCGGTTTCACGAAGTGATCGATGGCCGTGGGTCCCTTGGAACTATAGGTGGCGATCAAATCGTCGCCGCGCGACGGCGTGCCCATGGTCTTCATGGCCCCGACGGTGATCACCAAGGGGTCGTTGCCGGGCGAGGTGATGGTGCCATAGCCGAGGTTGCCCCCGCTGTTATCGCGCCCCAGGTTGCCACCGGCCACCACTACCACGATGCCGGCGCGCCAGGCTGCCTCGACGGCCTTACAGAGCGGGTCGAGCGCGTAAGTCTCTTGCACGGGCCGGCCCAGGGACAGGTTCAGAACGCGGATGTTGTATTTGGCCTTAAGCTCGATGGCCCGGCCAATGGCGCGGATGACATCGGCGTCGGCGCCCACACCCTTGCTGTCGAGCACCCGGAGGTTGATGAAATGAACGCCGGGGGCGACGCCGGCAAAGGTCTTCAGGAAGCTGGAGCCGCTGGAACTGGCCCCATTTCCGCCGGCAATGCCGGCCACGTGCGTGCCGTGCCCGTAGGCGTCCGCGGTGGCGAGGGTGGAGGCGAAGCTCTCCGAGTAGACGATCCGCGACTGACGCGTGACTGGGTCCTTAAGGTCGGTCTCCGCGGAGAGGCCGCTGTCGATGATGGCGACTCCGACGCCCTTGCCCGTCCAACCGTAGGAGCGCGCGAGGTCAGCGCCGATCGCCGGCCCGACCTTATCCAGAAAGCCCGCCAGCGGACGGTTGGGAGAGATGTAGATGACGTTGGGGTCCTTGGCCAGCGTATCCAGATCTTGCCGGCGCGTGCGCGCGAACAGTGCCCGGACCGTGGTCAGCCGCTGGTGCACCTTACCACCTACGGCGGCTATGGCTTTCTCGTGCTGGTCTGCGGGCGGCACCGCATACTGCACGATAACGTCAACTTCCGTGCCGCCAGGGGTACTTTGCAGGTCTCGGGCGATCTTCTTGTCGGCTGCCAGGCACCAGTTGCCCAGCCCAGCCAGCCCGATCAAGAGTCCGATGGTCGCTTTTCTCATCATTACTGCTCCTTCACTGCCGGACATTGATCCCGGCACCAAGCTACGTAGCAGTCCAGATGCCAGAAAGACGCCAGGTAAGTGGCTGAAACTACAGGAGTTAACGAAAGGCGGCCGGGGCTTTCTGCGTCAGACTGTCCGAGACACGCCAAGTTGTCCGAAAGATGAGCCGTTGAGGATGCGATGCCGCCAGCCGGGGGACTTCGCCGTCGTTGTCCGCCGGCGCCGCGCCGGCGCATGTCAGGCCCCAAGGCCGCTGACCGTGATTTCGACACCCTCGACAAGGTCGGGCAGGGCATTTCGTCTGAGCTCTTCACGGAGGTCGCCGGCCAGCCGCCCGGCAGGGTGCCGGCTGAAAGACAATAGGGGGAAGACAACATGGAGAGACTGGCGATAGAAGGTGGTCCGAGGGCAGTCACGAACCAGCTTGCCGGCTGGCCCCAGTTCGACGAAAAAGCCATTCAATCGGTGGTCGAGACGCTGCGCTCCGGCCAGGTGAACTATTGGACCGGCCGCAAGGGCATGGAATTCGAGAGGCAGTTCGCCGCCTGGCAAGGCTCGAAGTACGCCATCAGCGTGGCCAACGGCACTGCCGCGCTGCACGTGGCGCTAGCCGCGCTGGGTATAGGTCCCGGGGACGAAGTCATCGTCCCCAGCTACACGTTCATCGCCACGAGTTTCTCCGTCGTGCAGGCCGGCGCCGTTCCGCGCTTCGCCGACGTGAACCTTGATGACCACTGCATCAGCGTGGCCTCGGCCGAGAAGCTGGTCAACGGGCGCACCCGCGCCATCATGCCCGTCCACCTCTACGGCAACGTCTGCGACATGGACCGGATCACGGCCTTCGCCCGGAGACACGACCTGTTCGTGATCGAGGACAACGCCGAGGCCTTCGGCGGCTCCTACCAAGGGCGGAAGACCGGCACGCTGGGCCACATGGCCGGGTGCAGCTTCTGCCAGAACAAGACCTTCACCACCGGCGGCGAAGGCGGCATGGTCACCACGGACGACGAAGAGCTGGCCTGGAACGCGCGCAGCTTCCGCGACCACGGCTACGACGTCAAGGAACGCCTCAGCCTGCTGGAGCTGGAGCAGAAGCTGCCTTACATCCACAACCTGGTGGGCTGGAACTATCGCATGACCGAGATGCAGGCCGCCATCGGACTGGCGGAGCTGGCGCGCATGGACACCTGGAACATGCCCGCACGGCGCCGCAACGCCCGGATCCTGATCGACGCCTTGCGCGCGCGGCCCGAGGTGAAGTACTTTCCCATCGACACGCCGGAACGGCGGAACGGCTGGTACGTGCTGGCGTTTTCGCTCGACCTCGAGAACATGAACTGTGACATCCGGCAGTTCGTCGAGGCCGCGGACGCCGAGGGCGCGCCCTGCTGGAAAGTGTTCTGGCCGCAATGTCACACCGAGCGCGCGTTCCGCGAGTTCAACTCCTTCGGGCGCTCCGGCTTCCCCTTCCGCTCCCGGGAGTACGCCGACGCGGCGAGCGTCGATTACAGCCAGGTGGAAGTGCCCAACGCGAGCTGGCATGAGGGCCACACCTTCACCTGCTTCGCCTATCCGACCTTCACCGAGGACGACATGCGGCAGATCGCCGGCGCCCTGGTGAAGGTGATCCGGGCCTACACAAGACTCTGACGAGGCGCCGGCATGTCCACACGAGTGAAGTGGGGTGTCATCGGCTGCGGCGGCATCGCGCGCCGCCGGACCATTCCGGAAGGCCTGGCCACGGCCGTCAATGCGGAACTGGCGGCGGTCTTCGATGTCGATCAGGCGGCCAACAGGGAGGTCGCCGCGCAGTTCCACGCGCAGGCCGCCGGCAGCCTGGAAGAGCTGCTGGGGGCGCAGGTCGAGGCCGTCTACATCGCCACGCCGGTTCACCTGCACTGCGCACAGGCGGCGGCCGCCATGGCCGCGGGCAAGCACGTGCTCTGCGAGAAGCCTCTCGGCATGACGGTGGCCGAGGCCGAGCGCATGGCTGAAGCCGCCGAAAGGGGCGGCGTCAGGTTGGGCACTGCCTTCATGATGCGTTTCCTGGCGCAGCATCAGGCGGCGCGGAGGCTGATCGCGGAAGGCGGCCTGGGCCGGCCCGTGCTGGGACGCGCGCAGCTCTCCTGCTGGTATCCGCGCCTCCAGGGCGCCTGGCGCCAGGACCCGGCGCTCGGAGGCGGTGGCTCGCTCATCGACATGGGCGGTCATTGCATCGACCTGCTCGAAATGTTCTTCGGTGACATCCGGAAGGTGAGCTGCTTGGTCAAGACCACTGTTCAGGACTACCCCTCGGAAGACAGCGCGCTGGCCATGTTGTGGTTTGAAAGCGGCGCGCTGGGTGTCGTAGACGCCTTCTTCGCGATCCCCGACGAAGCCAGCGACAACGTGCTCGAGTTGTACGGCTCGCGGGGCTGCATCCTGGCCCGGGGCACCATCGGGCAAGGCAGCCAGGGCAGGATGATCGCCCGGCTCCAGGGCGGCGCCGCGGGCTACGACGCCCGGCAACAGCGCGGCGGGGGCGGCGAGATCGACATCGCGCCCGAGCCGGTCAACACCTACCGCGCCGAGATCGAGGAATTCAGCCAGGCCATTCTGGAGGGACGCGAACCTGCCGTCAGCGCCCAAGCGGGCATTCGCAACCAGAAGGTCCTGGCGGCGTGCTACGAGTCCGCCCGCACCGGCTGCGTCGTGGGAGTGAGCTGAGCGTGGCCTGGCCCGAGACCGGCCGAGCGGAACCTTCCCGGCCGCCCTGCGGCGCTGAGCCGTATCGGCAGCGGCGAGCTTCAGCTCGCCGTCGCCCGTTCACCGCAGGCTGAAGCCTGCGGCGGCACGCTAAAGCGCGCGCCACGAGGGAACATGTCACTCTACTTATGCGCGGCCGCCAGCGACGCCGCTGAGGAATCAGCGCGCGACGGGGAGCAGGATCGGCGGCGAAACCTCCGCTCCGACGCGCACCGTCACGGGCATGCGGCCCGGCGCAACGTCCGGCGCCTGGACATTGATCTGCCACAAGCCGGCGTAGGTCATGTTCACCGCTTGGGGGACGACTTCCACATCGCCGAAGAAAACTCGCACGGAGGACGCACTGGCGTGCGGATAAGGCTGCGTGAGGACTTCGGCGACGGGGTGAGCGACGGCGGTGGCGCCCAGTCCGTTCGCGTAGAGGGCGAGATTGTCGCCGGGACGCGCGGGGCGGCTGGCGACGCCCGGCAGGGAGCCCACTTCGGCGACATAGACAGGCTCGCCGGCGAAGGTAGCAACATTGAAGAGCGCGGGCGAGACTGGTGCGACGAGAACTCTCGCCGTTGCGACGCCGCCGGGATGCCGGACCTCGAGTTCGGCCTCGCCCGGAGGCAGGTCCGGCGGCGCGAGAATGTTCACCTGGTCGGGGCCGACGTAGGTGGGGTAACAATCCCGTCCGGCGATGCGGACGCTGACGCCGCCCAGAGCCTTGGGGAACGTCTTGCCATCCAGGATGACGGAATCCCAGGACACCTCGGCGGCAGCGAGGCTCTCCCCGTGCACGCTGACAAAACTGTCCGGGGCGATCGTGAGGCGGCCGCTGGCGGAGTTGATGATTCCGGCCGCAGCGATGCGGGGGGATTCCCGAAATACCGACGGGATGACGTAGTCGTCGAGGACGCGCCCGATATCCTCAGCTTCGGAGCTGGTGTCTCCCGTCGTGACGACGACCAGGTTCAACTCGCGCGAGTACCAGATCCGCTGTGAACCGGAGCCGCGGGCGTGGGGCAGGAAGAAGCCGTTTCGATTCTCCAGCCACCAGAGATAGCCGTAGAAACCGTCGGGGCCGCTGGCGCGCCGGATCTTCGGCGAGAGGGACTCTCGCACCCAGGAGGCCGGCACGACCTGACGGTCCTCCCATACCCCCTCGTGCAGGTACAGGTAGCCGAGCTTCGCCAGGTCGCGCGGGGCGACATCCATTCCGAACCCGCCGTAGTAGTAAAGCTGCCAGTCGTACATCCAGCCGAAGTCCCGGATGCCCAACGGACCCAGAAGGTACCGGACCGCGAAATCCCGGGTGCTCATCCGGGTCTGGCGGGTCAGCATGGCCGAGAGCACATGCGTCAGGCCGGTGCTGTAGCGGTAGCGCTCGCCGGGCGCGCTGTCCATTCGCTGCTCAATGACCCACCGGACCCAGTTTCGCGTTTGCGTCATGGCCGTGGTGCCGCCGACTTCCTCGTAGAACAACCCGCCGGACATGGTGAGCAGGTGGACCACACGGAGGGCGGCGAGCCTTGGATCTCCGACGCCGATGTACTCGGGAAAGACGTCGAGGAACCGATCGTCGATCCGCATCAGACCCTGCTCGACGGCGATACCCGTCAGAGCGGAGAGGAAGCTCTTGGCTATCGAGGCGATGGTGAAGCGGCTCTCCGCAGTGGCCCCATTGTAGTAACGCTCGAAGACGAGATAGCCGTTCCGGATGACCAAAAAGCTGTACCGGCTGGCCGACTGCGCCCGCATGAACTCGTCGGCGCGCTCGAGCGTCGCCGAATTCATCCCCTGCTCTTCGGGCGTGGAGACGGTCCAGCCGCTGGTCGGCCAGGGAGCGTCGGCAGCCCCGGCCGCTACTGTGCACGCCAGTAGTGCCAGACTAGCGCGTACCATTCCCCTATCGTTATCACAGGCGAGACCGGGGCACCGGGCTGGCGGTCGCTTGGGGCAGCGCCTGTCGTCCGCAAACATTCGCGTCTATGCCCGCCTCGACCCGGCATTCTGGGAACCTTGTTCAGTGTCATCCGATGGCATCGCAAGGGGTTCCGCCTGTTTTGGCGCTGGAAGTCGAGGCCGGTTGGAAGGCCGCGGTTGCCGAAGGATCTCAAGGCTGTCCTCGGCGGGTGGCACTATGAATACTGGCTGGAAAAGGCCGCGGCGTGATGCCCGGACCGAATTGTTGCGGAGGACACCCTTCGCGGGCCGGAACTGCCCGCAGGAACTCTCGCCACGGTCCACCCCGGCGGACGGAAACTCACCAGTTGGCCTTGACCATGTCGGCGGTCGATCGCGCCAGTTTGCGCATTGCGCCGCTTAGAGCCCCGGAGTCGAAGTGCAACTGGGCGTCGACTTTCTTCTGGAGAATCTCCCTACCCGACTCCTTGTCGACGAAATGCACCACCGCGGTCACCCGGGCGTTGTTCTGGGCGCCGCTGTAACCGATGATCCGCATCTTCATCTGCACCACGCGCACCGTCGCAGGTTCGGGAACCTTGGGATCGCGTTCGGTGTCGATGAAGGCGAACAAGTGCAGACCAGCCACCGCATAGAGAACGTCGTTGCGCAGGCCGGGCAGGACCTCTGGGGGCAGGCGTTCCCCCCTCTCATTCCGCTTGTTCTCGATCTCGATCATCTCGATCTTGGAAAACTGCCGTAGCGGACCCGCCTGCAATGCGAGTAGAGTGGCGGGCGTCAACAGAATCCCTAGGAAAGGCAGGACGGAGAGCTGCATGGGATGCTCCTACCAGTGGTTGCCGATCACTCCGGCCACCTCTTTCGACAGGCCCTTGATGGCCCCCTCGGTGGATTGCCCGGCGCCAATCACGCGCCCGTCTACCTTTCGCTCCCAGACGACGTCGCCGGTGGCCTTGTCAACGAAGGTGCACATCGCCACGATCTTACCCTTGCCGGCGCCCAAGCCGATAATCACTCGGGCGGCTTGGCTGCCCTGGGAGTACTCGGTGATCTTGCCCTTCAGAACCAGCACCTTGTCGGTGGCCGGCTTGGTTACCTTTTCGTCTTCGAAGTCCATCACCCGCCGGAACTTGTGAGTCTGAATCACCCTTTGCGCGATGTCTTCGCGGATGGCCGGGATCCAGGCCTCGGGCAGGGGTTCTTTCGTCTGGAACTTAGGGTTCTCGAAGTTCTCCACCTCCAGAGCGGTGAATTGCCGGAAGGGGACCTTGGGCTTGTCCGCCGCCATGACACCAATAGCCATGGCCAGCAGCACAGCCGCTGTCACTACGGGGTGACGCCTCATAACAAGTTCCTCCTAGACCAGGGGAGAGTCGAGGATGGGTGCGGGTGCTGACGCGAACGCCGTCCCGGTTCCCATCGCCGCTCATCAAACCGGACGTGCCGGTTTGCAGCATCCGGCTTTCCGACAGGTTTCATCCTTACCTCAGGAAGCATACCAGCCGGAATTTCCAGTTTGGCTTCCCGGCTGCCTTCAAGTATACACCCAACCACCTTGGTTCGAGCTGCTTTTTCCATGCTGTCCATCCGTAGCGACTCGCGGGGCCCAGGAAGCGGCCTACCTGTCGTCCGCAAAAATTCCATCCGCGCTTGAAGATGTTGCTCTGCCAAAGACTTGCGGTGTGCGATCCTGAGCGTCTATG